>CAZCKQ010000027.1:0-12840 GCA_964499315.1 uncultured Eubacteriales bacterium
ATTGATAAGACCGTTCTCCGGGCTTTTTCCGAAGAAATATCCCGGATTGTTTATGATGAATTGGTCTATAGGGCTGCTGCTCGCTACGAGGAATGCGGCCGATACGCCGTTCCTGCGGCCGGCGCGGCCTGCCTGCTGCCAGGTGCTTGCTATGGTGCCGGGGTAACCGCACATGATGGACGCCTCCAGGCTTCCTACATCAATACCGAGTTCAAGAGCATTGGTGCTGACCACTCCCGTTATGCTGCCGCTGCGCAGACCCCTTTCAATCTCTCTCCTCAGGTTTGGCAAATATCCTCCCCTGTAGCCCCGTACCTGGTTTTCACCTTTCAATGCGCCTGACTTCCCTTTAAATATGTCTTTAAGATAGGTCACCATCACTTCCACATTCAATCTGCTTTTTGTGAAGACAATGGTTTGTATGCCATTATGTATTAAGAGATCGGCGAGGCTTCTTGCCTCAAGCAGGCTGCTTTTGCGTATCCCCAGCTCCCTGTTGACCACCGGCGGATTATAGAAGACTATGTGCCTGCCGCCCGAAGGGGCGCCGTTCTTATCGATTACACGGACATCATGGCCGGTGATTCTGGCCGCAAGTTCCCCGGGATTGGCGATGGTCGCCGAGCAGCATATGAAAACCGGGTTCGATCCATAGAAGCGGCATATCCTGTTGAGCCTCCTCATAACATTTGCAAGGTTGCTGCCCAGCACTCCGCGGTAGTGGTGAAGCTCATCGATGACTATGTATTTGAGGTTCTCGAATAGTCTCGTCCATTTCGTGTGATTGGGAAGGATACCGCTGTGGAGCATATCGGGGTTGGTTACCACGATGTGCCCGGCCTGCCGTATTGCCTTGCGCGCCGATTGCGGGGTATCGCCGTCATATGTGTAGGTCTTTATATCAATGGAGGCCTCGGTTATGAGATCGTGCAGCTCCGACATCTGATCCTGGGAGAGGGCCTTTGTCGGAAAGAGGTATATGGCCCGTGAATTCTCATCCTTAATGATTGAATCCAGGACGGGGATATTATAGCAAAGCGTCTTACCTGACGCAGTAGGCGTAACGACCACGATATCTTTGCCGCCGAGGACCGATCCGACGGCTTCCGCCTGATGCGAATACAGCTTTTCGATGCCCCTTTTTGAGAGGGCTTTTTTCAGCCTTTCATCGAGCCCCTCGGGAAAATCGGCATATTCGGCCTCTTTTTCGGGGATTTCCATCCAGCATGTGATATTATCGGCGATATGTCCGTTATTCCTGATATGTTCGAGGACCTGGCTAAGGTTCATAGATAGCCTCCGGTTATTGAATAGATACCGAACATACATTCGGTATCTTCTTTATCATTCTACTATATGCATATCAGAATTGTAAAGGCGTAATCTTCTTCCGAGAAACATCATAACGGCTGCCATCAGCCAGAAGTACACCACCATCATGGGCACCTCGAATACATTTTCGAAGAAATTCGGGATTATAAGCCCGGCAATCGATACGAACAACCCCTGAGCTATCCGTTTCATGTATTTATCCGTGATATTGCGCATCACACGGTAGCTCCATATAACAGCATTGTAAATCAGCAGCACAAATGCGGCGAGCCCCGTCAATCCCATCTCGACGGCGGTCTTGAGGAAATAATTGTCCATGTAGAATGTGCCGGGGATATTGTTGTTCATTGCAACGGCGCCGCCGAATTGCCCCAGCCCTACGCCAAATACAGGGTTTTCGGCGACCATTCTGAGTCCGATTGGCCAGCGCAGCAGACGTCCGCCCTTGATGCTGCTCATGATATAGTCGCCGCTCAGCATGTACGAGATCCTGTCCCAGACAGGCGGAAAAAGTATTACAAATGCGGCTGCCAATACGATCAAAGGCAGGTATTTCCTGTTGTCTTTCATAAGGAAGAATATCAGCATGGCAAACGCGATCCCCAGCCATGCCGAACGCGAGAATGTCAAAACGAGGCAGAGCAGCATGATTCCGGTTGACGCAAGATAACAAAGCTTTTTAACAATGCTTTTTTCGGCTAAAACAAAGGACAGGGATATGGGAATCAATATCAGCATCAGACTGCCGAGTATGTTCGGGCTGCCGATTATGGAAAACGCCCTTGTCCGTATCCCGCTCTCAGCGGTATCGATCCAGTTCGAAGGCATCGGTGTGCCGGATGCATATTGGTAAATGCCGTGAAGCCCAAGTGCCGTCCCTGCCAGCACCATCAGGATCAGAAGACGGATTGCGCCGGTCTCGGACCGCAGGAGCTGCGCTATCAGGAAAAACCACAGCATGTATTCCATGACAGCCCGCAGTCCTTCGATGCCGATCCTCATATTGGGGGCGGCCGCTATCAGCAGGAATATGCCGAAACCGAAGAACAAGACAAGCGGAAAGTCGAGAGGAGTAGGCGTATACGCCTTTTCTCCCCTGTATGCAAGCCAATTGTACACCCAGAACAACACTGCCGCGGCAAGCAGCAGTTCGTCCCAATAGCCCGAAAAGGCAGTCCTTCTTAAAAATAATCTGAATATATAGTCCAGAAATACGTATATGCCTGCTAGGTAGACGAGCCACCGGCGTCGGCCGGCATCAACATCCGTTTTTAAAACCGCGTCTTTCGTTGAAACGGCTCCCGGTGTGGAAAAAAAGCGGAATACCCTCATAGCTAAGCTATCTGAAGACCATGGGGCCCATACAGCCTTCAAAGGGTTTACGATTGTTTTTCTGAAGAATGATATGACCCTGCCGGTCATACTGTAATCAAGATTTTGCGCGATACGGTCATGCAGCCTGCCTGCGCCTTTATCCAGAGCGGCTGCGGCCGAACTTATGATTTTGAAAGAAGCTGATTTGTTAGCATTGGATTTGTTATCGGCGTATGCCTTCAATATCCCGGATATGCGGCTATTATCGGTCCATACGGCCAATTTGCGCATAAACCCGCCGGTCGCGCTGATTCGGTATTGCCGGGTAATATATCTTGTGATCCGTACAACCAAACTGTTTTGAGTATGGCTATTCGTTTTCATGGCTATTTCACTTCGATATTCTGGACTACGCCGATCAATTCCACCCTCTGGGTCTTAAAGAACATATCCTTGCCTATGCGGATCTCCTGGTTACCGAGCTTTAGCAACGGCTCTCCGGGATCCTCATGCATCTCTATCTTCACAAATACGTCTTTGAGAACCGGATGCTCTGCCCAGACAAGTTTACCGTCAGAGGTCGCGGCGGTATCGTGGGCATTTTCATATGTGACTTCCTTCACAACGCCGTTGGTGTAACCGGTGCCGGAAAGGATCCTGTCTTTCGGGGAAATGGCCTTTGCCGCGGTTTCGGTGACCATGGCGCACTTGACGGTAACGATTATCTCTTTCTTTGCCGTACCGGAACCGCTCGCTCTGCCGCCGAAAAGCTTGTAGCCGACGGCGCCCGCGATAAGCACGACGATGATTATTACAGCCAGATCGATGATATTGATTATTCCAAATAATCTGCCCTTTTCATCAATCAGTTTCATGTGAAGCACCTCCTAATTTGTCAAACAACACGGCCAGCTTCGCGGTCAGGTTCTTTCTGTCATAAGCCGCCACCGCATCCCGGTCCGGTTTGTACGCCTCATCCATTTTGCCGCTGCTCCAGGCCTTATAATAATAGAGGATATTGGCCGCCGCCGCATCTGCGGCATCCTCCCGGACGGGCGACGAATCTGAAACAAGTCCGGTCGATGTCTCCCTGATGAGGTGCGCCGCCGCGCCTGCTTCGGGGATGATTGCAATAATAGGACGCCCTGTCTTCATGTATTCAAATATCTTGCCTGTATAAAAGGCATTTGAACCCGGTCCCGCGCCTTCGAGCAATAATAGGGCGTCGGACGAATGAAGCTGCGCCAGGCATTCGTTATGCGCCATATATGGCAGTACCTCAACATTGAGGCCTAATCCAGCCTTCTCTATTTTATCATTAAGCTGACCGGTTTTGAATTGGCCTATCAGTTTGACTTTAATTGAATCTGCTGCAATATCTTTGTTTTTCAGCAGTTTTGAAAGCGCCTCGAAAAAAATATCGGGCTTTCTTCTTCCGTAAAGCGCTCCTGTATATGTTATTGTGAACTGATTGTTCTTGCCGGTTCCGCTGTTTCTGCCGGTCCCGAGCGTGTCAATACCTGCGAAATCATCCGAATCATAGCCGTTTGGAATTACACAGAACTTATCTTTTGTGTCAGGAGCGGTCTTGATGAAATTTTCCATCATCACCGGGGTATTTGTAATCAACTGATCTGCATTTGCCAGCACTTGACGTTCCATCCTCCGCTCGATCCGCATCCTGAGCCGATAATGAGGCTTGTCCAGCAGATAGGGGTTATTTGTCCATTCATCCCTGAAATCGGCAACCCAAGGTATCTCCGGAAACTTCCTCTTCAAGCTGAGACCCAAAATGTGGTCGCTGTACGGATATGATGTGGTGTAAATCAGCTTTATGTCACCCTTATTAATTCTTGAGACGGCATGCCGCACACTGAATAATTGCCATAATCTTTCGCCATCCGGAATGAGTATCTTCCGGGATATGAATTTGCCTGCAAGGCTCATTATTCCCGGTAATTCTGTTGCGTCCCACGGTCCGGTCCGTATGATTTCGAGATCCTGCGGGATATCGGCGAGCAATGAATCATCCTTCAGCTTCATATGGTTTACTTTACGCGTTAATACGACCGGCTCCCAGCCAAATCCGCGCAGGTATTTGACGAATTTCGACGACCGCTGCACGCCGGAACCGCCCATCGGCGGGAATTGGTATGCGATGAACAGGACCTTATTCATATTCCCTTCCCGAGGAGATGATATTCGAATCCCAACGCTGCAAGTTGTTCGCCGTTCCAGAAATTGCGCGTATCAAATATATTGGCTGCAGCCATTTCTTCCTTTATCTTTTTAAAATCCATATGAAGGAATTCGTTGTGATTGACCCCAAGCACCAGGACATGGCTTCCTCCTACGGCTTTGTACAGGTCGCTCTCAAGGTGCGGGCAGCTCTTTGCCATCATCATGTGCGGATCGTATACGCTCAAATCATAGCTGCCGTTTTTATCAATAAGACGAATGAGTTCGAGTATTGGGCTTTCTCTTGCGTCGTCGACATCCGGCTTGTATGTGGCCCCTAAAATGCAGATCTTCCTGCGCCTCCCATCAGCCGGTATGCCTGCGGCTATCTGCTCAATCCGGCTGAACACGTACGCCGGCATCCCGTCATTGGTCCGGCGGCTCAAAAGGATCATCCTCGCCGTCTCGGGAAATTTCTCGACGATGAACCAGGGGTCTACGGCGATGCAATGCCCGCCGACACCCGGTCCCGGCTTGTGGATATTTACACGGGGGTGTTTGTTTGAATATTCAATGACTTCCCACGCATTGATGCCTAGTTTTTCGCAAAGCAGCGCCAGTTCATTGGCCAAAGCTATGTTGCCTTCCCTCAACGTATTCACCATCAATTTGCACATCTCGGCCGTCGTAGCGTTCGTATTGTAGAGCTCCCCTTTTTCGAAGGTCGAGTAAAGCTGCTTGACCTTTTCACACGATTCTTTGTTTATCCCGCCGATGATGCGATTGTTTTCAACTAATTCTATCAGTATCCTGCCGGGAAGCACCCTTTCGGGCGAGTGCGCCACAAGGACGTCCCTTCCGATATCGAGGCCTGATTTTGCAAGGATCGGTACGATAAGATCATTTACCGTACCCGGGGGAGATGTGGATTCGAGGATAACAATATTGCCCTTGTCCAGAAAAGGTACTATTGATTCGGTTGCCGAACGGACCGCCCGCATATCGGCTGTCTTGTCCTCGTTGATAGGTGTTGGTACCGCGATTATGAACACATCGGCCTTTGCCGGCGTCGCGCTTGCGGTGAGATTGCCGGAAGAAACAGCGTCACGCACCATTATATCAAGGTACGGCTCTTCAATGGTGATTTCACCCTGGTTGAGGGCGGCAACCACCGATTGGTCGATATCCACTCCGATGATTTTGTGCCCGTGGGTAGCAAACATGGCCGCGGTCGGGAGCCCGATGTATCCGAGACCGAGAATGCAGATAGTCTTCTTCGCTATACCGATCACTCCGATCATATACTATTGGCATAGTATTTTCCTTGTCTTAAGCATTTTACCATATGGGCGCAGCGACTTCCACTGATATGATAGGATAATAATAAATCATAACGGATTCTTGAAAATCGCGTCGCAATGGTATATTTTTAATGTAAGCGGCTGCGAGGGAGGTCGGGTTATGACAATAGTGACGCCTTCTCAAATGAGGGATCTGGATAACGATGCGATAAACCGGTATGGCATTCCGGGGATCGTGTTGATGGAGAATGCCGCAATCAAGGTAGTCGAGGAAATCGGGAAGACCGCCGGCCGCTTTGCCGGGCTTAAGGCGGCGGTTTTCGCGGGCGGAGGAAATAACGGAGGCGACGCGTTCGCTGTAGCAAGGCACCTGATGAATAAAGGTTCAATTGTCAAGGTCTTTATCATTGCCGCAAGGTCGTCCATATCCGGAGATGCCCTGACCAATTTAAATATATTGCAAAAAATGGGCGCTGAGATGTTTGAAATAAGCAACGGTAATTGCAGCGCCGAAATCCATACTGCTCTCGGTAACGCGGATATCGTCATCGACGGGATCTTCGGCACCGGCCTGAAAGGCGATATCGGCGGAACCGCCAAACAAATCATCGAAAAAATAAACCTGTCGGGCAAACCTGTTATTGCAATAGATATCCCTTCGGGTATCGACGGCGGGACCGGAAGGATCTGCGGTCTTTGTACAAATGCCGTTAAGACTGTGACTTTCGGCTTTCCGAAGATCGGGCTGCTGGTCCATCCCGGATGTGAACACACCGGTGAACTTGTCGTCGCGGATATTTCAATACCGGCTTCGGCTGTCGGTTCGGCCGGCATCAAATCATGGCTCATAGATGCCGATATGGTCTCACGTTTGTTTGAATCCGATACCCGTTCACGCGATTCAAATAAGGGCGATTACGGCAAAGTACTGCTGATCGCAGGATCGCGCGGTATGACCGGCGCGGGGTGCCTCGCGGCCGAGGCCGCGCTAAGGTCGGGGGCGGGACTTGTATATGCCGCGGTACCGGCGTCAGAGTCCGCGGTGTTTAACAGCGCGCTCAAGGAAATGATCGTTATACCGGTAGATGATAAGGCAATGCCGGGTTATATGCCTTCTGAAGCAACGGACATGCTTCCTGAACTACTGAAAGGAAAGACCGTCGTGGCTGCCGGTCCGGGCCTGTCTATGAGTAAAGGCACCGGTGAATTTATCGCTGCGCTCGTCGAACGGTGCGATGTGCCTCTTGTACTGGATGCCGATGCGCTGAATGTTATTGCCGCGAATAAAGCGATATTGCGTAAATTGAAGCCCGGGACCGTATTGACGCCTCATCCCGGAGAAATGGCAAGGCTTACGGGTAAAGCATCGGGAGAGGTGCAGGCCGACAGGATAAGGACAGCTCTGGATTTCGCGGCGGAATGGGGAGTAATTGTTGTGCTGAAAGGCGCAAGGACTATAATCTCATGCCCTGACGGGTCGTACTATATCAATCCGACCGGAAATCCGGGCATGGCAACCGGAGGCGCCGGAGATGTGCTGGCAGGGATGATTGCAGGATTTGCGGCCCAATGGTGCAGGGACAGGCAGGATCGTACGAGGATGCTGGCAAATGCTGCAATAGCGGCGGTTTACCTGCATGGGCTGGCCGGGGACCTGGCTGTGGGGGATTTGGGTGAATATTCGATGATTGCAGGAGATATCCTGCGGTATCTTCCACATGCCTTCTCAAAGGTCGGAGTCTGAAATGAAATGATTATGATCGGAGGATTGTATGGATCATAAGCTGAACAGGGCATGGGCTGAGATAAATCTTGACAACATTGTGCACAACGTGCATGAGATACAACGTCTCATCGGCAGCAGATGCGAGTTGATGGCCGTTGTGAAGGCCGATGCCTATGGCCATGGGGTGAAGGAAGTATCGAAGGTGCTGCTGCAAAACGGTGTGAACAGACTTGCCGTATCCATGCTCGATGAGGCTATCCAGCTGCGGAAGAACGGAGTTGACGTTCCTATACTCGTATTGAGCTATACCGACCCTGTCCGCGCCGCCGAAATACTGCGGTATGACATCGTCCAGACGGTATTCAGCAATGACCTGGCCTTTGCGCTTTCCAGAGAGGCCGTAGCTTCAGGGTCCAAGGCAAAGATACACATCAAAGTGGATACGGGGATGACGAGGGTCGGCTTTATGCCCGGTTACGGCGCGGTAAAACAGCTTGTGGAGATAAGCAGGCTTCCCGGGATAATAATCGAAGGCCTGTTCACGCATTTTGCCTGTGCCGATGAAAAAGACAGGTCCTATACCAATATGCAGTTTGAGAAATTCATGAGCATCTGCACCGAACTGGCGAGGATCGGCGTCCATGTCCCGATCAAGCATGTTGCCAACAGCGCCGCGATTATCGAGTATCCCGAAATGCATCTGGATATGGTCAGGGCGGGCATAGCCCTTTATGGGCTGTATCCGTCGCCGGAAGTAAATAAGGAGAAGATATGCCTCAAGCCTGCCATGAGTCTTAAAGCGAATGTGATATTGGTCAAGGATGTGGATGCGGGCACATGCATCAGTTATGGCAGAAGGTTCACTACCCGCCGCCGGAGCCGTATCGCCACTATCCCCATCGGTTACGCCGACGGGTACACGCGGCTGCTTAACGGTAAAGGCAGGGTGCTTATAAACGGCGAGTTCGCGCCTGTAGTCGGCACTATCTGCATGGACCAGTGCATGGTCGATGTGACGGACTTATCTTCGGATGTCATGGTAGGGGATGAAGTGGTCTTATTCGGCAGGCAAGGCGCCGCTGAAATATCGGTTGGGGAAATAGCTCAAAAGACGGGTACCATCAATTATGAAATTATATGCATCATCGGAAAGCGGATACCCAGGGCATACCTGCAGGACGGAAAGCTTTCAGGCGTAATGAATTATCTTATTTAGCCGAATTTAAATTTAACAAATTTTTAATTTGACCTGTGAATAGAATGGGTAATATAATGATATATATACTATATGATAGCGCTTGAATAAGATGTTTAGCTGTCCGGTGGTCTGTGCACGGGGCGTTTGTGAGATATATAAAATACCGGAAATTATACGGTATTAAATGATTCGCTTATTTTATATCTTTTTTTGAGGATTCCGTTGTAAAACGGAGGGGGGGACAGTTTGGCGGATTTTAAAAGGGTTTTGATATCTGTACCTGATCATCTTCTTAAGGAAGTCGATTCGATAGTATCCCTTGAGAAGACCAACAGGAGCGAATTCGTCAGAGATGCGATGAGGCTTTACCTCCGCGAGAGGAGGAGACTGGAGCTCATTGGCCATATGAAACACGGCTACAGGGAAATGGCGGGAATAAATATGGCGATAACTGAGATGTATCTGAATGCAGACAACGAACAGCAGAAAAAGTATGAAGAGCGCCTCGGGGAGTTGGGAAAGAATTGGTGATAAAACGCGGCGATATTTATTACGCCGATTTGAGCCCTGTCATCGGTTCGGAACAGGGCGGTGTAAGACCGGTGCTCATTGTGCAGAACGATATTGGCAACAGGTATAGTCCTACGGTGATTGCGGCTGCCATCACCTCGCAGATAAACAAGGCAAAACTGCCGACGCATATTGAGATAAACGGTCAGGAGTACGGGCTCGTAAGGGACTCGGTGATTTTGCTGGAGCAGATCAGGACTATCGACAAGAAGAGGCTGAAAGAAAAAATCGGCTATCTTGGCGAAAGTCTGATGATGAAGGTCAACGATGCGCTAAGCATTAGCTTCGGATTGACGGAGCTTTGAATACATAGCGGGTAATCGGATAAAAATGCAAGGGGGTACTAAAGATGATTCTTAATAAGAAGAAGATCATTATTTTTCTATGTATTTTCGTCGTCTACAGTCTCACTCTTTTCAGTGTTGCTCAAGCCGTCGGCTCCACGCCTGCCGCGGAACCGGGAAGTGACGGGGATCCTCTCGTCACCAAGAGCTATGTCGATCAGGAAATTGTCAAACCTGTGACCATGATAGACACCTTAACCGCGGATCTTAAGAAAGGCACCGAGCAGATTGCGGCTCTTGAGAAAAAGATAGCCGAATTGGAAAAGAGTTTGCAAGATGCCCAGGGAACTCAGGGCGGCGGATCCCTTTTTAAAGTTATCGAGTTGAAAGCCGGAAAAAAGATATTTATCGGAGCAAGCGCGGAGATAATATTGCGTTCAGGAACCGCTACCGTCATAGCGGGCAAATACGGCGGGCTGTCAGATCTCACGTCGGGCGGGAAGGATCTTGTCACAGGTCAGGCCGCCCCGTTGAATCATTTGCTGCTTGCGTCGCGGGACGACGGCCGGGGATTCAGGATAACCAGCGCCAATGCGTTCCTGCTTGTCAAAGGGGCTTACGCCATACAATAAGCAATGTTTTTTACATAATCACTTGCCGGATACGCGCCTGGCAGCTGTTTTCAGGATGAAAACCGGCAGATCGGCCATCCTTTTATAACGCCATGGTTGTTTGACCAGCCTGTATGCCCATTCAAGGCCGTTCCTCCTTAGAAACTCAGGCGCAAGCGCGGTTTTTCCGGAGAATACGTCGAGGCTGCCGCCTATGCCCATGCATATCTTCACATTCAGACGGTCTTTGTTTTTATCTATCCATTTTTCCTGCTTTGGGGCCCCAAGGCCGACAAGCAGCACATCGGCGCGTGATTGATTAATACTTTCGATAATTGCGTCTTCCTCATCGGGAGTAAAATAGCCGTGATGAAGCCCTGCAATAACAACACCCGGGTAAGCCGACCTGATTTTATCCGCAGCTTCTGCGGCAATACCGGGCCTGCCTCCGAGCAAATAGTATGAGCAATCTAGATGTCCGGCAGTCGCGGCCGCGAAGCTTTCCCTTACAAGGTCGATGCCTGAAACCTTTTGTTGCAGAGGCGTTCCCAGTATCTTTGAGCCAAGGACCACACCCGCCCCGTCCGGGATGAGCATATCCGCGTCCCTGAGCGCGCGCATCAGTCCGGAATCTCTTGTCGCCGCCATGATGATCTCTGAATTGGGAGTATATATCGCATGAGTTTTGTTTTCGCCCAGAAAGCGCTTGAATATCTTTAATGCGTCTTGCATTGTGACGTTATCTATCGGGATGCCCAATATGTCGACATTCTGCCGCATCATCCGCCTCCCGCGGCCGATTTTTCCATGAGCATGGCGGCAATAGCGGCGTTCTCGGCGGCCTTTTTCTTAAAAACGGGTATTATCTCCGATAGCTCGGATTTAATTCTTTTCCGGTCGTGCCAGACGCTGTCGATAAGCCTTATAAACCCGTCCCTGTCCATATGCCCCATTTCTCCGCCCGAACACCTTCTCTGCCCGATATGGTCGAGGAATGCCTGAACCTTGGGCTGATAAGGCATCCCTATAACCGGTACGCTCAGGCTGGCTGCGAAAACCAGTGAATGCAGCCTCATTCCGACGAGCATGTCCATACGCTCAATCAAGCTTAGCATTTCTGCTACTCCCAGTTTTTCGGTGATTATATGGGCTTTCTGCCTCATCCTCTTCGTTACGGCCTCGATTGCCGCATAGTCGTCGGGATATTGCATAGCAAGAAAAACGGGTACCGCCCCGAGGTCTTCGATGATATGATCGGCAGCGGACGCGATTATTCCGGCGTAAGTGTCCATTCCCTGCCATTTTCGCACCGAAATGCCTACCAAAGGTTTGCCTTCAGCTATCGATGTTGCTTTGAGCATCCTTACAGCTTCATGATCGTGCGACGGCGCAGGGGTGTCAAGCGAAAGGGCTGCATCGGCGGTTATCATCGTCCGCGGTTTTGTGATGCCAAGCTTGTCGAGTTCCGCCATGGACGCATGCTCCCTCAAGGTTATCATATCGACCTGGTTGATGATCCTGTGGGTCAATCTTCTGTTCATGTGCCTGCTCATCGGCTCGAAGCCGTTAGCGTAGAGCATGACTTTGAGCCCCATCTTCTTGGCGATCCATATTATGCTGAGATAATAGATGAGCGATCTGGTGCTTGTACTATCCTGTATCAGCGTACCGCCGCCGTAAACGAGAAGTCTGGACTTGCGCATCGCCATAAGGATCCTCGGCAGGTTGTACCGGCCGGCCGAATTGATGTTCAGATACAGCTCGGCTTCGGCAGGGTTTTTTGAAAGGATCAGCATTCTGGTGTTGCGCCTGTTTTTGCGGATATCTTTGATGATTGACTGCAGCATGGCGTCGTCTCCGATATTGCTGAAGCCGTAATATCCCGAAATTATGGCGTCGTAATCTTTTCTCCCGTAAAGGCCGGCCGATTTGTCGGCAATTATCCTGTCATAAATCTGCAGTTGCGTCCTGAGCATATTCTCCAACGAGAATCCGGCCTCCGCATCCTGCCGGAGCTTGCTTCCCGCTTCCTCGCGCAGCGTCCGGTCTGCCGCAAGCTGTATTATGCGCGACGCAAGAAGCTGATGATCCCCGGGTTTGATGAGGAAACCGTTTGCGCAGTCCCTGATCAGGTCGGAGATGCCTCCGACATCCGTGCTTATCGTAGCCCTGCCGTATATTGCGCCTTCGAGTATTACATAAGGAAAAGTCTCGCTGAGCGAAGTCAGCACATTGATATCAATGCAATCCATGAATTCATAAGGGTTGTCCACCCAGCCCGCCAATATCACATTTTTTTCGAGCCCGCGGCTGCGTATTTTCTTCT
>CAZCKQ010000028.1:0-12805 GCA_964499315.1 uncultured Eubacteriales bacterium
CCAGCGCAAAAGGGATTCATACAGCAGCAATCCCTTGTAAGCATAACTTTTACTGAATGTTGAGCAATAGTAATGGGTTGAGCAGTAGCAATGGGTCATGGCTGGCGCTCCTTTACTTTTTGTATCGCGTCCAGATAAACGGAGTAAAGGCTTTGAGCACGAGCGGGTATTTTTTTGTATTTGCAAAGTATATATTCATTTTCGTTAATTACCCTAAATCCGCTGAAATGAAAGCACACAAGTTCTATGCCATTCAGATGGGCGGCGCCGCCTTCCGAACAGACCCTGCACCCTTTTCTTAAATTCCAGGATCCAGCGTTGATTCCCTTGTTTTCGGATATTTTAACGCCGGAATATAAGCGCGGCCAGTCGTCCAAGTATTTCTGGTCTCCCCACAATCCCTCTTCCTGCCTGTCATAACACCACTTCAGGCATTTGCGCCGCCATGACCGCAGGCACTTCATTCCGGTTTTATCCCTTTTGAAGCCGACCAGCCCTGCCGAATATTTGCCCAGCCTTTGTTCCCATTCAGGACTGAGCAGCAGTTCTGTCAAAAAAACCGAATGATCGGCCCAATCTTCATATATATCCCTCACACCTTTAAAGAAAAATACGTCGGCGTCGATGTACAAAATGGAATCCAGGCTGTAGTTGTTTTTAAGCAGATAGGTCACCAGTACAGGTTTCAAGGTCCAGCAAAACTCATATAACTGTCTTTCCCGCCGGATTTTTTTCAGTTTTTTGTTCATGATATTATCCATGCTGATAAGGGTCACGTTTGCAAGATCCATTTGCGCAAGCAAATCATAGGCTGTGTCATCGATGCACAAAATCCAGAGTCTGAAGCGTCCACGGCCACAGTGCTTTTCAAGGGAATAGTGCAGAGCCAGGCCTTGCGCCAGATAGTCTTTGGTCATTAAAGTGCAGATGTTCGGGACCTTTTCGGCCTTTTCACCAGTGTCTGCTTCGGCAGTATCTGCGTTGGCCTGCAGATTAAAATAATTTGTAATGTAATGACCTTTCGGGCTGGTTATCCGGTAAAAATCCGGATTAACCCTGCGTATTTGCGCCATGATAGCATTGCAGGCCTCGATATAAGGCAGGTAGACCCACTTCAGCACATCATCCGAAAAGTACCTGACAAAGCCGCAAAGGTCAAATTGGTTACCATCGAAGTAGCGGAACTGGGAATAATGGTAAAAAATCAACTTATCCCCGTCAACGTAAACACTATCGCCGTCATTCGTAACTTCGCTTCCCATGATCATAGGCGGCGTAACATTGACGCCCATATTGCCGATCACGCCTACATTGCCGAACCTCTCCCGCCAGTCGTTTACATAGACCTGGTCGCTCCAGAGGTCATTTTCAGGCTTGACATAACACCACTTTATCAAGCTGCTCCGGAACCAATTCAGGCATCGGACCGCGTTCTCATCTCTTTTGAACCCCATAAAACCTGTATTATATCTGCCGTATTTATTTATTTTATTGATATCCTCTTTTTGCCATCTTCCTTCGGTCAGCATGATGGAATATCCGCCATTACCCCACTCTTCGAATATGGGCCCGGGATCGGAGAAAAAGTACGTATCCCCATCCAGCCAGACGATATGGTCGGCATCATGGAAATGGTTCAGGATATATAGCATGACTGAGGCCTTCGAGGTCCAGGCATATTCCTGCTGGTTTCGCCTGGCTTTCACCGCAGCCAATTCAGGGTCTTCCCCCTCTACGGCGGACATGAGAATTAACGTGGCGTTGTTTAAATCCATTTTGCCGTAAAGGTCGATTACTTCATCATCCAGGCAGATCATGAAAAAGTGGAAATCCTTATCACAGCGGAGAAGGGAGTCATACAGCAGCAATCCCCTGTATGCATAGCCTTTACTGAATGTTGAGCAGTAGTAATGAGTCATCGGAATCATCGGAAACGCTCCTTGTTTTTCTTATACCAATTTATTGTCCTGTCGAGTCCTTCATCGAATCCTATACGGGGCTCCCATTTCAATACCCTTTTTATTTTGCTTACATCAGGATGGGGTTTCCAAACCTCCCCCGACCTGTAAGGCACAGCGCCATATTTGGGGTCTCCGGCAGCCTCCATTTTTCTGAAGATTTTGTCAACGTAGTATTTAAGCTGAAATATCACACCTGTCCCGATGTTGAATATTTCATTTTGTAAAGTATCATCAAGCGCGGCCAGGACAAGACCGTCGATTATATTCTCAACATAGCAATAATCCCTGTATTGTTCGCAACCGGTCAGATTGACGTCGGTATTATTCAATATTGACAGGATGATATGGGGAAAGAACTTGTGGCTTCCCTCGTTTTCTCCAAAGACCCCAAAGGCCCTCAGGGTGACTATATCGATGCCATTCTCCGCGGCGATCTGATGCGACAGCATGGCAGAAGCCGCTTTGGTACTCCCGTATATATTGAAGGGTTCCAGATGGCAGTCCTCCCTGATGATATCCTTTTTATCCCCGTATTCCATGCAGGTTCCTATGTTGATAAATTTCTTGCATCCTAAGGGAATTAAAGAATTCAGCATATTCATCGTGCCGATGATATTGGTGTGGGCCGCAATAAAGTAATCGTTTTGTCTTGCATCCACGCCGTAAGCGGCCATATTGAAGATATAGTCAGGCTTTGCGCTTTTGGTGCAGGCATCAATTTTATCCCGGTCTCTTATGTCAGCCCTATAAATCAAAACATCTTTAATAAAATCCTCTATCCTCCACAGGTCCGACCCTTCTCTTGCAATTACATAAACCTGCGCATTTTGCTCAACCATCCTTTTGGCAAGGTGGGACCCTATGAATCCACTGGCCCCGGTAATCAGCACTCTTTTACCGCTAAAAGCCCTTTCTGTTTCCCTTTTCCCCTCCATGACAACACCTCGCTTAATCTTTAAAGCCCGCCAGGGCTTTGGCGTAAAAAACCGGGTTTGTCTTCAACCTGTTATACAGCTCTTCATCTCCTATATCCTTTGCAAATACCATGCTTGGGTCACGGTTGTTGATTTCAATGAGCCATATATGCCCGTTGATATCCAATCCGATATCCAGACCCAGAACCCCGCAGTTAAATCCGAATTCGTCAAGGGTCGCGCATACAGCCAAAGCAAGCCGGCGGATCTCATCCCTGATGCCGCGAAAGTCCATCTTGTAAGGAGCGATGGCCATTTTCAAAAGATCATCTCCTTTAAAAGGCGCCCCTCCGCTGGAAATGTTGCTGACTATGCTGTCCTTTTCCCCACGGCGCCCGAACATGGCCATGAATTCCCATGCATCGGACTTGTTCTTCTGGAGCACGCAGCGGAAGTCGGTTACCCCGCCTTCATATTGAATAAGCTGTATGGCCTGTTGGATCAGGTATTTCCTGTATTTTAAGCTACCATCAATAAATTGGCGGACTTCTTCCGGACTATCCGGCGCAAGCTGCCGGTTTTTACCACCTTCGCGATACCTGAAAACCATAAGCCCTTCCTCTCTGCTCACCCTCACTACCCCGCGCCCTTTAAGTCCGGAGACCGGCTTTATATATATCGTCCCGAATCTATCGAGCATATCGGGAATATCTTTATGAGCTTTATATAGAATTGTGTGAGGCAGGTGCGGGTTTATCGACGGGTCAGCCGAAAGCCATTCATACATCTCTCTTTTATTGAAATACAGGCTGTTGAACACCTTATCGCCGATTGCTGAAAGAAAATGGTTCTTCCAATAAGTATTAAGCCCGATAGTCCGGTATATGGCGCAAGGGTATGGGAAAACGCCCCGTTGCCAGCCGCCTGATGTGGGATCATAACAATAACCTTCGATCACCAGCTTGACGGCATCAACTTTATCAAGGGCAAATACGACCATGGCACCCTTCACCGCAGCATAATTCTTCGCATACAACAGCATTTTGCTGAGATATTTTTGGTTCAGGGCTTCATCGTTATTTCTGACAAGCAGACCGATGAACGGTCCCATGGTTATCTCGTTTTTATCCGCCCGGATTTCATACGCCGCATATTCCGGTAAAAAAAGCTCGGTTATGACATTCTCTGATAGCTGGATATCTTCTTCTGCCAGGGAATCGGATATTCTCACGTCCACATAGCGCTTTCTGTTGCCAAAGCTTATATAAGCCTGCTTCTTTTTGGCAAGCCCGAGCTCAAGCGCCTTTTTTGCGTTTAAAGTTATTTGCGGCCTCATATCGGCCGATTGTTTTATAAGCCTCATTTCAATACACTCATCGGGAAGGTGTCGTTATCCGCCGCGTTGAACTCCCTTGAGGACACGGCAAGCATGGCCAGAGGCTGCTTCGCCTCATTTTTAAACGCGTGGGCCGTATATGCCGGTACTTTGAGCACAAGATTGTCCCCGGCTGACATGGTCAGCCGCTCGATTCCCCCTGTATCCGCATCTTGTAATGCAACCGTTACTTCTCCGCTTACTACCGTAAAATACTCGACCGTTTCTTTATGAAAGTGATTGCCCCTTACAGCGCCCTGATTGGTATATAAAAGATAGACCTCTTCTATACCAACATCTATCTTGCTCTTCATAACGATTTTCTTAAGAGAGCCGCGCGCGTCTTCAAAAGGATTGATATAAATCAACTCATACTTGCTGCCCATTGAATATTCCCTCTCACATAACCGTTCTCACATATCCGTCAGTCCGACGCCGATATAGACCATCCCCGCAGCCTCCATGGATTGTTTATCATATATACGGCGCCCATCCGCCAAAACAGGGTCTTTCATCAATGCGACGAACTCCCGGGGCGAGATGGCTGAAAACTCCGGCCAGCCGGTTACAAGAACAGCGGCGTCTGCGTCCTGAAGCGCCGATTTGTAATCGGATGAATAGCACAGGCTCGTTCCGTACGCCGGAATAACCTTATCGGCATTTTCAACTGCAATAGGATCGACTGCAACGACCTGCGCCATTTTTCTCATCAGCTCTTCTATTATGATCAACGCCGGCGATTCTCTCACATCATCGGTATTGGGCTTGAAGGCCACGCCCAGCACGGCGACCTTCTTCCCGTGAAGGCCGCCTATAGCCCTCTCCAGTCTTGAAACCAATCTCAGCGGCTGGGTTTCATTTATTTTCATAATCGATTTGATCATTTCCGCTGAATAACCCTTGCTGTCGGCAAAGGAAGCAAGCGCTTTAACATCCTTCGGAAAGCAGCTCCCGCCAAAACCGCAGCCCGCCTTCAGATATTTGTTCATTTCAGGGTTTGTAAGCAAGCCTTTCACTCTGGGATTGAACCTTTTATCCAGAGTAACGGCTTCAAGCACTTCATTGACGTCTATCCCCCGGGTTTGTTCACAAATGGAAGCCACTTCATTGGAATAGGAAATCAGCGCCGCCAGCAGGGCATTGGACGCGTACTTCACCATTTCAGCCGTCCGCAGATTAACGCGTAATATAGGGGCTTCAAATCGACCCTTGTATATTCTCTTAACAGTATTGAAACTCTTTTTGTCGTAAGCCCCTATCACAATCCTGTCGGGTTTCATAAAATCTTCTACAGCCCTTCCTTCCCTCAGGAATTCAGGGTTCATCGCCAGTCCGAATCTACCGGTCTTTTTCCCCGATGCCTTCTCAAGTATGTTTCTTACGGTTGTATCAGTAGTAGTCGGGACAACGGTACTTTTTATACAGACAACATGGTATTTGTCTTTTTGCTTCAGGACGTCGCCTATCTCCCTCACCGATTGCTCTATTTGGCTGAGGTCTATCCTTCCTTCACCGTAAGGAGTGCCTACCGCAACTATAGACACTTCTGTTTGCATTACGGCATCCGCTAAGCCGGTGGTGGCCCGGAGATTTGTTTTTGATACGGCCTCCTTGAGCAGGCTGTCAAGACCGGGCTCATAAATGGGCGACTGGGCTTCATTTATGCTTTTTACTATATCATCGCGCTTATCAACGCATATTACCTGATGGCCCTTTACCGCCAGGCAAACCCCTGTTACAAGGCCTACATACCCGGTTCCGACTATGCAAATCTTCATAATTTATATACCTCCCTGTACCATGCCAGCATCTTTTTGAGTCCTGCCTTTAATTCGACTTCCGGATGATAGCCCAACAGGTTTTTTGCCTTTGTAAGGTCAGGACACCTTCTCCGGGGATTGTCGACGAGGTAATCGGCTTCCTCGCTCTGCGCGTATTCCAAATCCACTCCTCCGACCGTCCCGGCTATCGCCTTTGCCAGTTCAAGCATGGATATCTCCTGTTGATCGTTTCCTATGTTGAAGGCTTCTCCGTTGTGTTCCGATAATATCGCCTTTACAAACCCGCGCATGGCGTCGCTTATATAGCAAAAGCTGCGCGTGGGCGAACCGTCGCTCAGCAGTTGAATCTTGCTGCCATTTAACGCATTATAAAAAAAATCGGGGATCACCCTTTTGTCATCTATCCTTAATCCGGGACCAAATACATTAAAGGGCCTGACGATCTTGACCGGAACGCCATGCTGCCTGAAATAGTTCACGCACAGAGTCTCCCCGAGCCTTTTCGATTCATCATAGCAAGCCCTCGGGCCGGTACAGGATACATTGCCGTTATAGTCTTCCGGCGTCGGGATCCATTCAGAGGAAGGGTCCCCATATATCTCGCTTGTGGAGAAAAAGAGCATGCTCTTCGCCTTTTTCTTCCTGGCGAGTTCTAAAAGATTTTTGAGGCCGATCACATTCGTTTCTATAGTCTCTATGGGGTGCTTTCTATAGTAGGTAGGAGAGGCTATACTGGCGGCATGAACTATGTAGTCCATCTTGCCGCGAACACTGACAGCCTTTACTACATTTTTATCATATATCCTGAAGTTGTTGCTTTTCTTAAGATGACTGATCCTCTCGGGGACTCCCGAAATAAAGTTATCAAGACAGATAACCCGGCAGGGTTTTGTGAATAATTGCTTATTGCAATAATCCAGAAGGTCAAGGAAATAGGCGCCGATGAATCCTCCGCCGCCGCTGATCAGCCAGGTGGTCCCTTCAGCCTTTTTCAGATCCTCCCGCAGCTCGCCGCAGATATATCTGATATCATCATAAATTATATTGCTTTGACTCAAAAAACATCTCTCCCCTGCTCCACATCTCATTCATCAGTTGTACGTCCTTTGCGGTATCTACCGATTGCCAGAAGCCGTCATGCCGGTATACCGCAAGCTCCCTGTCCATGACCAGGCGCCGCATCGGTTCATCCTCCCAGACGCATTGTTCGCTGTCTTCCAGATAAACGAATACTTTTGTATTTAAGACAAAGAAGCCGCCATTGATCCATCCGTCAATAACAGGCTTTTCTTCAAATTTGGTCGCCACGCCTTCGACCACGTTGATGATTCCATAGCCTGATCTCGCTCTTATACCCGTTACGGTGGCGATCTTGCCTTTTTGCCTATGGAACGCCAGGAGCTCGTCGATTGCTATGTCTGAAAGCCCATCGCCATAGGTGAGCATAAACTCGTCTTCATCGATATACTTTTGAATTTTTTTGATCCTTCCGCCTGTCATGGTTTCCCGGCCCGTATCGGCAAATATGATATCCCATCTTTCGGGGGGGCTTAGCATTCTGATTTGCGCTCCGTTTTTTGTTTTTTTTAAGTGGAAGTCGTTGTCCCTCCAGTCAGAGTTGATAAAGTATTCTTTTATCGCTTCCCCGTTATGACCGAGACAGAGGACAAACTCATCCAAACCGTACTGTTTATAGTGGTTCATGATATGCCAGAGCATAGGTCTGCCCCCGATGTCCGCAAGAGGTTTGCAGGCGTATTTCAGATCCCCGCTCATCCTTAGGCCCTTGCCCCCGCATAAAATGACAACCTTCAACATCATCACCCCTCAGCACTACAATATATGTTGCTAAGGTATGTCCCGGTACGTAACATTTACGTAACCTTGAATGAAGCAGTAACTCTTTTTACATTTGTGAAGTACTATGTAACATAAGAAGAATTTATACTGCTACATAAGGGCAGGAGGCCATGTACGAATTTATACAGGCTCTTGAGATCATCGATCAGGTTGCGGTAAGGAAACGGACAACAAGGGTCATAGCGCTAACGCCGGGATCAGGAGTTTATCGCCCTGATTTCACATTTGAAGGGATAGATGATTTCAATATAACTGACGTAAGACTGGTATCAAAGACAGCTTTGAATAAGAAGCTGTCGTTGAAAAGGCTTAACTTGGTTGTGGATTCAAATTATGACCTGATATATTCGGATGGGACCAACAGGCTGACCCAACCTGACAGCGCCATGTTCGAACTGACGATAGATAATGTTTTCTATCCTGAATCCGGAACAAAGTGTTTCACTACACAGCCTCAAAGAGAGCCTCAAGGATGGTCGGTTTCTCAGGGGCGGTCGACAATTATCTCCAGGGGGACAGAACCGGAAATAGAGGTCGAGGCCTCCGCCAGTTGCTTCGGAGAGGTGTTGTGCAGCGGTACGGGGGCATGTATCGTTGATATCGGGGCCTTCTTCATTATTCGCTTCATCCGGGAATCACAGCTTTGCATACCTTCTTGTGAATATCCGGAGATGGGAGGGATAAGACAATGCCATGCGTAGGTAAACAACAAGCCCTGGCCATGGCCATTAACTCCATAGCCTATGAAGCGGTTAATCTTGCGCATCTTTTAGATGCTCAATCAAAAATGATAAAGTACATATCTGAAATGTTGTATGGCGACGACCGTAATATCGGCCTTGCCATTAATGTCAACCGAAGCATTAACAGCACTTTGGCGAAGGTCATCCGATTACATATACTTCAGGAATTAATGCTCGAAGCCATCGCGGATGCGCCAACGGCGCATACCCTAAAAGGAAGAGGAGTCGGAACGGTACAGCGCAAAAGCGATTATTTCTGCGGGGGCATATCCATCATCCAGGCGTTTGTATGTTCAGAGCCGCAGGGCAGCGCGGATAATCACCTTTGTTACAGCGTCCATAACAGCGCCCGGATGGAGGTCATGGCCGCTTTCCCTGAGAGCTTGAAAATGGAATGCCGCGCAACAAATAACGCAAAAGAAGTCGAAATAAAAGGCGAAGGTAAAATCATAAGCAAAGAACGCTTTAAGCCCGATGTTTTTGACACCGGCGCCTTCGTACTCAATGTTTGCTACGCAACCGGAAACTGCAGCTTCGAAATGGCCATAAAATCCAAGGGCAATGCAGGCTTTGACCACTGCAGCGGAAGAATCGAGGCAGAGTACGGTTTGCTGGAAGAGGATCAACAGGATTTACTTTTGGCCTCAATAGCCTTAAAACAGTATGAGTCGGCTGACGCGATCCACAAGGTGTCCGAGAATATAAAGTCGGCGTTAAGAAGCCTTGAAGGGCATACCGATAATATTGGCGCCGTCATAATGGATATAAATAAAAGCGCCGGAGAAGCGCTCTCAAAAATAATCGCACAAAAATTATCCCTGCCGCTTATTCGCTGAAGGGTGTAAGCGCAAGCGCATACTCCAGCGGGGCATACCGTATCTGCAGGTATGTCTGCTTGTTCATAACCTTAAAACCTTTAAAGCTCGGGAAGACATTTGCCTCGATAAGCCAGATGTTTTTATCTGTGTCAATTGCCAGGTCTATGCCGAGTTCTGAAAAGTGCTTACCCATTTTATCCATATAAACGCAAAACTTTCGGCAGAAATCATGTATCTTCTGTGTAAGCAGTTCAATGTCTGTATCAAATGTACCAAATGCTTGCCTTAAGGCCTCGTCGAGGGGCAGCGCGTAACCGCCGCGGGATATATTTGTAATGTGGCTTTGGCCGCCTGATACCCTGCATTCGATTCCTGTGCACGACCACACCCTATCTCTGGTTTTCTGCATGACGATCCTGATATCGAACGGAGAGTCCCCGACCCTTGCCAGGGATATATACTTTTGAATAATGTATTTGCTGAATAAATAGCGGTTCATGTAGTAGAAACCTTCCAAGGCATCGTTGTCGTCAAGCACTGAAATAATAGGGTGCTTATACCTGTAGTCAATTATTGTGCAGGCAGTCTCGTTCTTCTCTATAATGCATATCCCCCTGCCCCTTGATAAATCAACGGGCTTAAGTATTACACGGGAATGACGCCCGATGAAGTCTTTCATCTGGTCAAACCCCGTCAGGTTTTCGGTGGGAGGAAGGTATTGCCTTAATTCAGTATCCAGGTTTATGTAATCGTAGAGTTCATATTTTGAAAAACGGTAGGAATTAAAAAGCCTGCCGCCGGTAATCTCGACCAGCCTGCTTATCACCTTCGGACCCGAATGGAAATTTCTCCTGTAGATGACGTCGGGAAGAGGGAAGCAGCCATATTCCCAGGCTGCTGCCCGGATATTGTAATAAAGGCCATAGGCAATACGTTTTCTCCAGTTGATGGACTTCGGGGAAAACGCATAGATCAGGCCGCCGATCCTGTTGTATATACCCAACCTGTCGGAGTATTTCATCATGTGTTGGGGATTGTATCTATGAACTTGCATACCGAGCAAAAAACCGATCACCGGTCCGATCACTATATTGTTATCGTTTATTAAAGCTCTGTAAACCTGGGATGCGGGTATTAGCAGCTTATCTCGCAGTTTGCCCGAGAGTCTTACGGTATTTGGATTTTCAAAAGTACTCTCCCGTATATATTTCAGTCCATCAATATATAGTATTTTCGTAGCCGCGGAAATTGCCCCGAATCTGATCATGCCCGACCGGAACCAGTCACGGTCTGATGTCAAAGCCGATGGCAGATAAACAACTTCGTCGTCCAAAGGTAATATTTCTATTTTAATCCACATAGTATACGTCCTGATTACACATAGTATATGTCCCTATTAATGAATGCCTGCGCGTATTCCAGCATGTTTTTGCATACCTTCGCATGGATATCCTTGTGCTTCGCCCCGCTCAGGATTTTATTGTCCCATCCTCCAAAACCGAGAAGGTACGGTATGCCTTTTAAATCGGTGACAAAATCCACGAAGCAAAAAAATACGTCAGGGATAAATCGGTTTATGCAGTTCATAATCCGAATAGACGCCCTATTCAGCATTCTATCGGCTTGGGATAAGACCTCCCAATCCGCATTAGGGTTTTTTTGCGCGTATATCCTTGAGATGCGGAGCCGGCCACTGTCATCAACCGCAAGTTCCGGCGCCTTCAGCAAAAGCACCCTTTTGTGATGTCCCTCCATACTTCTGCCATAGATGACCTTCCGTAAGTTTGTGCCCTTTAGCGGCCTGGCTATGTGATTCGCGTCGTCGGGACCGGCATATGGAAGGACATACCTTTTTACGCTGCTGTCCGAGGATAGCATCTCCATAATCGTCCGCTGGTTATAATGGTTTGTGATATTGATCAGCGCAATATCTTCCATTTCGATAAGGCCTCTTACAGTCTTTATTTCGGATCTCGAACGCTGCACCGCAAGGTTAAATATAATAGAGGGCAGCTTTGTCCTTATGGCCGAAGGTCTTTTCCCGGCCGCAATCAACCAGCCTGTAACCATCTTTTGCTGAAGGTTTAATCCCTGCAGCGAAAAGACGACCAAAGGCATGCCCCTACGCACATCGTTTGCATTGATCAAAGGCCGGAACAGCTTATGAAGCTTTCGGGCAAAGGATCTTTTTCTCTTTTCATTGCACAAAATACCGATCATACCCTATTCTTCGAATTCATCAATATCATCATCAATATGTATAAACCGCTGCGCTTCTTCAAGCTTTAACTGCAGGAGCATCTGCAGCCTGACCAGATTCTTCATAAGGTCATTCACAGAGATGTTTAACGCCGCGTATTCCCCGAGATTACCGGCAGATGCCTTCGTCTTCTGGATCAGCTCGCCCTCTGCGCTCAGGATGCCGGCAATGGCATCTTCTTCCCTTGATATTGAATCTATAATATTTGTTAAAGCCTGTTCCTGACTGATAAATGGTTGGATACCGGATATAGATATAGGATCAAGCATAAAGCACCTCCAATGCTATGATTTTTTAAGCATCGCTATCGCTATATACTATGAATCCTTGACATAATGTGCTACAGGGGTATCATCAGAGCCAGCCCTTTTGCCTGTACCAGGCCAGGCTGCGCTCTGTTCCCGTATCAAGTGATGTGAATGCCATATCGGGGAAAAGCTTTCTGAACCGCTCGCCGCTGACCACCCAGCGCAATTGTTTCATCTCATTCACTTTGTCGGGGTTGAGGATGGAGGGGGTGCGGGTAAGCCTGCCGATGGCCAGAGAGATTCTGGCTGCCGCACAAACAAGCGGCTTTGGCACATTGAGCGTCAGATACCTTTTGTTCATATGTTTTGAGATCAATTTATAAAGGTCGGAAATAGCCACTTCATCCTGGCTCGTAATGTAATACAGCGTTTCCGGTACGTCGGGGGCCGTTGCAAGACGAAAAATTCCTTCCAGGAGATCGTCGATGTATACGAAACTCATCATCATTCGGTTGCCGTTGACCGCAGGCACGAAGCCTGACTTGACCATTTTAAAAAATTTCAACGATTCGCGGTCCCCGGGGCCGTAAACGGCGGGCGGGCGGACGATTACCAGCGGCATATCGCGAAAGCGTTCGAGGATGGCTTCTTCCATCTTTAATTTGCTTATTCCGTATTGGCTTACGGGATTGCACGAATCGTTTTCACATTTGAATTCCCCAGTCTGACTTGGGCCGGCTGCTGTCTGAGATGACAGGATGATAATTCGCCGGAGACCGGGCAAATGCCGCTTGGCGCCGTCCAGGATGTTGAGCGTACCCTGCGCGTTTTCAGTAAAATAACTG
>CAZCKQ010000029.1:0-12560 GCA_964499315.1 uncultured Eubacteriales bacterium
TTAACTTCTTCTCGTTGACAACCATATTATTAACACCGCTAATCATATTATGATTCTGATCAGACGTTATACATAAGCGGCTCAATCTGCTGTCCTTTTAATGCCTGAGGTAATGCAGGCACCAGAAGATCGTACCTGGCAACAATGGAGTTAATCTTCTTTAGCGGTTCATCCTGACTGAACGGAACAAAACAGATATTGTTCATATTCAAGAGAAGTCCGAGATTTTTCGCATTGTTGCTTAGACCATCGTTAGTAGAAACGGCTATCAGCACAGGCTTGTTGGTCCTCAGATGCTCCTTGACGGCCATTGTCACGGAAGTATCGGTTATTGCGCAGGCGATTTTGGCAAGCGGATTCCCAGTGCATGGGGACACTATAATTATATCGAACAATGCCCCGGGTCCTATAGGCTCGGCTTCTACTATGGTCGTAATCGCTTTCTTCCCTGTTATTGATTCAATTTCAGCCCTGAATTCATCCGCCTTAAAGTACCTCGTATCAAATCTGGCGACAGATTCGGATAATACGGGGTATACATCGGCTCCCGATTCAACAAGCTCTTTTACCAAAGGTATCACTTTGTTGAATGTGCAGAAAGAGCCGGTTATTGCAAATCCTATCTTCAAACCTAATAAACTTGTTTCTTCCGGGTAAACGCTCATACACCCAATTCATCTATTACATTTTCCAAAGTGACATACATATATTCAGCTGCAGTAACCGGCGACACCTTGCCGGGGAGGGACAAGGCCCATATAGTCTTCAAACCGAGGAGTTTGGCCTTTTCGAAGTCTACGCCGCCCGGTTTGGAGGCAAGATCTATAATCAAGCAATCATTTTTTATCTTTGTAAGCAGTTCATGATTCAATACCACACTCGGAATAGTATTAAAGATCACATTCATGTTAGGGAGATATTCCGATAGTTCCGACAAATATATGGATTTATACCCGTAACTATTCGACCATGCATTGTCAGAATATTTGCGAGACTCGACATATACATTTGCGCCGATCCCCTGAAGCATCTTCGCAAGTATCTTTCCTATCCTGCCGAATCCCATGATGAGCGCGTTGCATCCGTGAAGAGTGATGGGCATCTCTTCCATGGCTATCTGTATTGCGCCTTCCGCGGTCGGGATCGCGTTCATTACCGCCATCTCTTCCCTCTCAAGGATATCTACGCAATATACGTTGTAAACGTGGGCAAGCTGTACGATTTTTTCACTGATTCGCCCCGCGATGAACAGCTGCTTTTTTGTCATCAGCCTGAATAATTCATTGATTTCGATTTTCTTGTCGTTAAATGGAGTATTAAGATTTTCATTGTCATTTGAACAGGGCAGCGGTCCGATTACAATATCTGACATAATCACTGCCTCATCTAGTGATGATGCCTCTTCCAATCCTTTGTCAAACCCGGCAGTATTGAAACCGTATATTGTTACGTCATTTCCGCCTGATAGTATTGCAGATGCCAGTTTGATACTTCTCAGGTCGCCCCCGATAACTGCAAAGTTCTTTTTTTTCACAGTTTATGTACCTCCCAAAGGGAGCAAAAAGGGCTTCGTCATTCTTGTGCCCATACCTGATACATAATATGTGGAATGTTACTGCGTAGTGTTTGTACAAATCATGAAAAAGGTTCAAAATCGTCGTTTATCCGTCCGATAGCAGCGAATCCTGCCTTATCGAAGTCAAATACCTTTTCAATCACTCTTGTCATATCGTCAATAGTGACTGCGTCTATTTTGGACAGCACTTCTTCAGGTGTCAGTATATAACCGAGGAGAAGCTCGGATTTTCCAATGGCGTTCATTCGGTTTCCTGTTCCTTCAAGCCCAAGGATGAAGTTGCCTTTAAGCTGTTCTTTTGATTTGTCGAGTGCTTCCTGATCAATGCCTTTATCCTTGAAATCCTCGATTTCATCAATTATGATCTTTATGACTTTTGCAAGGTTATCGGGTTTCATCCCGGCATATACCGTGAATATCCCTGCATTTTTGTATGAAGACGGGAATGAATATACCGAGTAGACCAAGCCTTTTTGCTCCCTGATCTTTTGGAACAGGCGCGAGCTCATCCCGCCACCCAGCAAGTTGTTTGCTATCAGCAGAGGGTAAATATCGTCGTTTCCATGTTCGATGCTTTCAAAACCAATGCAGATATTCACCTGCTCATTGTCTTTCTCTTTAATCATGATGCCGTTCCTGAAATCCGGAACATCGAATATCGTTGATTTTGCTTCCTCGACTCTCCAACCGCCGAAATGCTTCTGTATTATGTCCAATATCTTTGATTCGTCAAAACTGCCCGCTGCGGCAATCACAAGATTGCATGGATTGAAGTGTGTATTGTAATATTTCTTGATATCTTTTTTTTCAAGGGATTCAAGGCATTCTTTCGTGCCAAGGATAGGATATCCGAGCGAATTGTTCTTCCATACGGCGGCATAAAGCATATCATGAACAAGGTCTTCGGGATCGTCCTCATGCATATTTATCTCTTCGCACACTACACTCTTTTCAACGGCTATATCCTTCTTTGAAAACCGTGAATTGAAGATCATATCGGCGAGTAATTCTACGGCAATCTCCAGATGCTCGTCTAAAGTACGCGTGTATACGCACGTGCATTCCTTTCCGGTGAAACCATTTAGCTGCCCGCCGATATTATCTATTACGGCGGCGATTTCCTTAGCCGTTCTTGTCTTTGTTCCCTTGAAAAGCATGTGCTCTATGAAATGTGAAATGCCATTGTTTTCGCTGCGCTCATTGCGTGAACCCGAAGTAATCCATAGCCCGAAAGCTACGGACCTCATGTGAGGGATATGTTCATAGACGACCCTCACACCATTTTCAAGTCTTTTTCTGACAAACATAGAAACATCACTCTTCCATCGCGTCTTTCCTGGAAAGGTTCACACGCCCCTGTCTGTCGATTTCCGAAACCTTCACCAGCACTTCGTCCCCGATATTCACCACATCTTCGACCCTTGCGACCCTCTTCCTGTCAAGCTTTGATATATGAACAAGCCCTTCCTTGCCGGGCATGAATTCGACAAATGCGCCGAATGACATTATCCTTGTTACTTTTCCCATGAAAACCTGACCGGGCTGCACTTCCTTGCCGATACCCTCGATTATCTTTATCGCTTTCAGGCCGGATTGCTCATCGACAGCCGCCACAAATACCTTGCCGTCATCCTCAATATCGATTTTAGCTCCGGTTTCCGCAATTATCCGGTTTATCATCTTTCCGCCCGGACCTATAACATCCCTTATCTTGTCTGTGTCAATTATGGTTGTGAATATCTTGGGCGCATAAACCGACAACTCTTTTCTCGATTGCGGTATCGCTTTGAGTATCACGTTGTCTATTATCTCTATACGGCCCTTACGCGTGAGTTCCAAAGCCTCTTTGATGATCGCGCAGGAAAGCCCGTCCACCTTGATATCCATTTGTACTGCCGTGATGCCGTTCTTTGTGCCCGCAACCTTAAAATCCATATCGCCGAAAAAGTCTTCAATCCCTTGTATGTCAATAAATGTAACATGCCTTTCGGGGTCTTTTTCATCTATCACCAGACCGGCGGAGATGCCGGCAACCGGGTTCCTGATAGGGACGCCTGCGTCCATGAGCGCCAAAGTGCTTGCGCATATGCTTCCCTGCGAAGTGGAACCGTTTGACATCAGTACTTCCGATACAAGCCTGATAGCATATGGAAATTCATTCTCATCCGGGATTACTGGTTCCAGCGCTCTCTCGGCAAGGGCGCCATGCCCGATTTCCCTTCTTCCCGGTCCCCGCGCCGTTTTAGCCTCGCCCACGCTGTAACCGGGGAAATTATAGTGGTGCATATACCGCTTCTCGTCTTCAAGATCAACACCGTCTAGCATCTGTACTTCCCCAAGGGCCCCCAACGTGACGGCCGTCAATATCTGTGTTTCCCCTCTCTGGAAAAAGCCCGATCCGTGAGTCCTTGGAAGCAAGGCGGTTTCAGCATGCATAGGCCTGATCTCTTCAAAACCGCGGCCATCTACCCTCTTATGCTCTTCAAGGATATTCCTTCGTACTATTTTCTTTTGTATTTGATATATGGCGTCGGCAATAGCGTTCTTACTGTCGGGAAATATTTCCGCAAAGTGTGTTTGAACTTCTTCGGTAATCGCTGCTATCGCATCTTCGCGCTGCTGCTTGTCACTCGTCATGATAGCCTCGCCGATCCTGTCTGAAGCATACTCATATACGGAATTATAGATTTCCTCAGGCACCTCGAATGATTGATATTCGAATTTGGGTTTGCCGACCTGGCTGACGATATCGTTTATAAACGATACGATTTTTTTAATTTCCGAATGGCCCTTTTCTATTGCTTTCAAAAGTATATCCTCGGAAATCTCCTTTGCCCCTGCTTCTATCATAGTGATTTTCTGCGCTGTACCGGCAAGCGTTACATGCATCATGCTTCTTTCTCTTTGCGAAGCAGTCGGGTTTATGACAACCTCCCCGTCGACATATCCTAAAATCACTCCGCCGATGGGGCCGTTAAACGGTATATCGGAGATGCATATGGCTGCGGATGCGCCGATCATGGCGGTTATTTCAGGCGAATTATCCTGATCCACAGACAAAACGGTATTGATTACGGCGACATCATTATGCATATCTTTAGGAAATAATGGCCTGATAGGCCTGTCAATCACCCTTGAAGTCAGAATGGCTTTTTCTGAAGGTTTACCTTCCCGCTTTATAAAACCTCCCGGGATTTTCCCTACTGCATACAGCCTTTCCTCATAGTCGACACTTAACGGAAAATAATCTAATTCTTCACGCGGTTTTGAAGATGCTGTTACAGTTGAAAGGATCACAGTATCCCCATATCTTGTAAGTACAGCTCCATTGGCAAGCTGTGCCATTCTGCCGGTTTCGATCGTAAGCTGACGTCCGGCCAGTTCCATACTGAATATCTTTTGCACAAACAATCCTCCCAACAATATAATAAGCAAAATGAGCGGCTTTTAACCGCTCATACAAATTTTTACTTTCTGAGGTTCAATTTCTCGATTATTGCACGGTATCTTTCGATATTATTGTCCTGAAGGTAATTAAGCAGTCCCCTTCTTTGGCCTACCATTTTCAGCAAGCCTCTCCTTGAATGATGATCCTTTTTATGAAGCTTCAGGTGTTCGTTCAGATGGTTGATTCTTTCGGTCAGTATCGCTATCTGAACTTCAGGCGAACCGGTATCTTTCTCGTGCAGCCGGTAGGTACCGATAATCTCATTCTTCTTTTCCTTGAACATAAAAAAACCTCCTGTTTACTATAATCGCCACATGCATGGTAGATGGCCGGAGTATCCAAAAACCGCGCAAATGGTTCAAACAAGTATGTATTCTAACACACCGCGCTTTAAAAGTAAAGTAAAACCAAAACTATAACCTTGTAACAAAAGGAATGCCGTATGAATATTATGTTAACATAACGAGTTTATAGAGGTAAACTTGACAATGAATATCACAGCAATTAATAAAATATTTCCATGCGTGAATTATCCCGGTGTAAATTGGGCGATGCCTGACCTTGCAAGCGCATATGTCCCATTTCAATATCTCTGTGCTTTGTATCAGCCGCAGGAAGGATTGAAGCGCGGGACAATATTCCCCGAATTGGACAGACCCTATGGCAGCGAACCCGAGTATACCGTTGATGCATGAAAGGAGCATATAACACTATGAAATCCGGTGTGACTATTGAAGATGTAATGGCGGCGCAATTTTCCGTGATAGATATGAATCTTTATCTTGACACTCACCCGTGTGATGCAAAGGCATTGATGCAGTTCGCCAATTATGCGAGGAATGCGTGCCTCGTACGCAATGCATATGAACGGGCTCACGGCCCCCTTACCGCCGCAAACGCAGGAGGATGCCCGTGGCAATGGGTGACGACACCGTGGCCATGGGAACGGCAATGTGATTAACAGAGAATTTTTGTTTTTTTGATTTTTGGATTTTGGAGGTTAATCAATATTATGTGGGTTTATGAAAAAAAGCTTGAGTACCCGGTAAAAATAAAGGGCTGCAATCCCAAAATGGCAAAATACATCATCACACAGTACGGGGGGCCGGATGGTGAGCTGGCTGCGTCGCTCAGGTATCTGAGCCAGAGATACTCGATGCCGGTTGAAGAGGCGCGCGCCGTATTGAATGATATAGGTACCGAGGAACTCGCCCATTTTGAAATGGTCGGTACGATGGTTTATCAACTGGTAAAAGGAGTACCGGCAAAGGTATTGGAAAGGGAAGGTCTTGGCGCTTACTACTCCGATCATGACCACGCGGTATACCCCAACAGCGCCGCGGGAGTCCCGTTTACGGCCGCATATATCCAATCGAAAGGCGATCCGGTTGCCGATCTTGTCGAGGATCTCGCCGCTGAACAAAAGGCCCGGGCAACTTATGAGAATCTTATAAGACTCGCGGACGATCCTGATGTCATAGATCCGCTGAGATTCCTGCGTGAGCGCGAAGTGGTCCACTTCCAGAGATTCGGCGAAGCGCTTCGGATCGTTCAGGATAGACTGGGTCAGAAGAAATTTTTTGTCCAGAAACCAAGGACTGACTGATTACTGACTGATTAGGTACCGGAAATCAATATCAGGACTTCCCTTTTAGGTTTTGCTGGACTATTTCTATGATCTTGCCGATGAATCTGCTGACCAGCGGCAAGTTCCAACGCATTGCCGCTTGCAGCAGGTAAATCGCAAGCGCACCTAACAATGTGAAGCCTATCGCAATCCCGAATCCCCTTGCCAGTCCCCCGATAAAATTAGCAAACAGCATTTTCTTCGGATGCTCCAGATAGTAGATGTATTCCGCAATCTTGAGCTTTTCCAGCCTTAAGGACAACCTGTCCAGCTTGCGGCTTATTGCTTTTAATATCCATGTTTTTTGTGAAGCCATTGCCTTACTCCGAAATACTCTCCAAAACATATTCGATTGATAGTTTGGATTAATTAATATAATATATTTATGTTAAGTGCAATAAGTCTTTGCAAAACAATATTACATGCCGGCGGAGGTTGATTTTGCAGTGGATATTCATGCGGATATAGGCGTTTTTGGAGGTTCGGGCTTTTATTCCTTTCTGGAAAATGTTGAGAGTCATGAGATCAACACGCCCTACGGCAAACCGAGCGACAGTGTCTCAATCGCCGAACTGGCCGGCAGGAGGGTGGCATTCATTCCCCGCCACGGGAAGAATCACAGCCTTCCGCCGCACATGATACCATATACGGCGAATATGTATGCCATGAAGATGCTTGGAGTCAAGCGCATCATAGCCCCGACGGCTTCAGGCAGCCTTCAGCCGCATATAAAACCCGGGGATTTCGTGGTATGCGACCAGTTTGTTGACAGGACTTGGGGTAGAAAAGACACCTTCCATGACGGGCCCGAAACAATACATACGAGTGCCGCCAACCCGTATTGCAGCGAGTTGCGCGCATTGTCGGTGGAATGCGGCAGGCAGCTCGGTATAACGATGCATGAAAAAGGCACCGTAGTGGTCATACAAGGCCCGCGTTTTTCTACGACGTCTGAAAGCCGCTGGTTCAGCAGGATGGGATGGGAAGTCATAAATATGACCCAGTACCCCGAGTGTTATCTTGCTCTTGAACTCGGCATCTGCTATGCCAATATCTCCCTCGTCACCGATTATGACGCAGGTCTTGAAGGGCAGGAAAATGTACAGCCGGTAACACATGAAGAAGTGATAAGGGTATTTGAGGGAAATAACGAGAAGCTCAAGACACTGTTATTCCGCATAATTGAGAAAATTGATACCAAAGCCCCATGCCGCAGCTGCGGACATAGTTGACGGGATTGCCTGCATCAGCTTTCCCGCAGCACCGAATGTACCGCTTTCATGACAAGAGATTTGTCCTCGATGAAGAGCTGTTCCGTCTTGCCTATACCCAACGGGATAATGAATTTGAGTCTGCCTCCGGCAGATTTCTTGTCAAACCGCATTTTTTTGTATATTGATGATGCGTTCATACTGTGTACATCCACAGGTAAACCGATCTTTTTAAGCAAGCAACGTACCCGCGACAAGTCCTCCATGACCGGATGGCCGAGTTGGTTCGAAAGGTTAAGTGCAGCTAACATACCGACAGCCACGCATTCGCCATGGGAATATTTATATCCCGAGGCGCTTTCTATAGCATGCCCGAATGTATGCCCCAGGTTGAGCAGCGCCCTGACGCCTGCCTCCTTTTCATCCTTCTCCACAATCCCCGCTTTGATCTTGCAGTTCCACAAAAGGGCCTTTTTTAATACAGCCGGATCAAGATTCATTATTAATTCGATATTCCCCTCGATAAAATCAAAAAAGGCCGGATCACATATCAGCGCATGCTTGATCATCTCAGCCATACCTGACCTGAATTCACAAGCCGGTAATGTTTTGAGCACGTCAACATTGATATGTACCGATTGAGGCTGATAAAATGAACCGATCAGGTTTTTTACCGCTTTGTAATCAACACCGGTCTTCCCGCCGACGCTGCTGTCAACCTGCGCAAGCAAAGAGGTCGGCAGCTGGAAATACCTGATGCCTCTGAGAAAGGTCGAAGCGGCAAATCCAGCCATATCCCCCACCACGCCCCCGCCGAATGCGAGGATTGCGGACCTCCTGTCGATATGCCCGGATAACAGCGCGCTATATATCTTATTTATGGTCTTCAGGTTCTTGTTTTTTTCGCCGGGATCCAATACAACTTCAAAATGATCTATTCGGGATGAAGACAAGACATTCCTCAAATTCGCAAGTTGATGGGCAGCCACATTACTATCTGTAACAACAGCGACAGATCCTTCTGTCCCTGCGCCTCGGATATGCTCCGGCAAATTATCGTAAGTATCTTCAATGTATATGGGATATGCCTTGCCCGGTATGCTTACATCAAGTCTCAATCCGGCGCACCCCCAGCGTTACCCTTTCGCCGTTAATATCCCATTGTTTGCTGCAGGCGCCGCTTTCCGGCAACGCGTCGGTAATGCTGTCTGTAAGGGTCTCCGCTGAAATCTCATTTATATTTCTGGCAATAACCTCAGCTATCTTCTTGTTACCATCATGGAATAATTCTATATGGTCAAGTACCTCAAAACCTGCTTCTTTCCTCATCGTCTGCACCTTGCTTATGATCTCGCGCACGAAGCCTTCTTCTATAAGGGCATCATCAAGATTCGTGTCCAGTACCACAGTAATGCCTTTATCTGATTCCGAAACGTACCCTGCTTTTTGAATCTCTTCAATCAGCAGATCGGATTGTGTCAATTCAACAGTTTGCCCGCCTGCCGAAAAGACCAGTGGTTTTCCATCTATTAGAGTCTTATATGCCTCTATTCCATCGATGCGCGACAGCTCTTCCGAAATCGCCGGCACGATCCGTCCGTATCTGGGACCTACCGTCTTAAGCTGCGGTTTGAATCGGTAGTCCTTGAAGTTATCGATCTCCGATGTGAAAACCATCTCTTTGATGTTGAGCTCATCGGAAATGATGGATTCAAATTGGCTGTCTACTTTGAACGGAGCTTTGACAAAAATCGTTTTCACAGGCTGCCTGTTCTTGATATTGGCCTTATTCCTGCATGCCCTTCCGAGGGCTATTACCTTCATGATATTTGCCATATCATATTCAAGCTTTTCATTTATGAAGGATGCGTCACATTCCGGGAAATCGGCGAGATGGACGCTTTCGGGAGCATCTGGAGATATTTCCGCGACAAGGTTGATATATATCTCTTCCGCCATAAAAGGCGTAAAAGGCGCAATAAGCTTGGCCACACCCACAAGCACGGTATACAGGGTCATATACGCGTTTATCTTGTCCTGCGGCATCCCGCCCTGCCAGAACCTTTCTCTGCTGCGTCTGACGTACCAGTTGCTGAGGTCGTCTATAAAATCCTGTATCATCCTTGCGGGCTCAGTTATTGAATAATTACCGAGGTGTCCGTCCACATCCCTGATTAAGCTGTGAAGTCTTGACAGTATCCATTTATCGAGGATATGCAGTTTTTGATATTCAAGTTTGTATTCAGCGGGATTAAAATTATCGATATTGGAATACAGGACAAAAAATGCATATGTATTCCACAATGTCCCCATGAATTTACGCTGTACTTCGTTGACTGCATCTTCATAAAACCTGCTTGGCAGCCATGGTGAGCTTCCCGAATAAAAATACCAGCGTACGGCGTCTGCTCCCTGTTTATCCAGGACTGTCCAGGGATCGATGACGTTACCCTTATGCTTGCTCATCTTCTGGCCTTCTTTATCCTGGACGTGCCCGATTACAATGCAGTTCATATAGGACGGGCCTTCGAACAATATCGTTGAAATTGCATGTAAGGTATAGAACCAACCGCGTGTCTGGTCGATTGCTTCACTGATGAAGTCAGCGGGGAAATTTTCCTCAAATATCTCCTTATTTTCAAATGGATAGTGCCATTGGGCAAAAGGCATCGAACCCGAATCGAACCAGCAATCGATGACCTCGGGTACCCTTTTCATCTTTCCGCCGGCGCATTCGGGACAATTGAGCAATACCCTGTCGATATACGGCTTGTGCAGTTCGATGTCATCAGCAACATCCACACCCATTTTCTTCAGTTCGTCTATACTGCCAATCATATGCCTGTGCCCGCAGCCGCATTCCCAGATCGGCAGCGGGGTGCCCCAGTAGCGTTCACGGCTCAGACCCCAGTCGACTACGTTCTCGAGGAAATTACCGAATCTGCCTTCTTTTATATTATCAGGAAGCCAGTTGATCTTTTGATTATAATTAAGAAGCTGCTCACGCAATTCGGTCATTTTAATGAACCAGGTATCTCTCGCATAGTACAAAAGGTGCGTATCGCATCTCCAACAGAAGGGGTACGAGTGCTCATAATCGACCTTTTTGAAAACAAGTCCTCTATGTTCAAGCCATTTTATTATCTCCGGATCGGCATCCTTGACGAATACGCCTTTCCATGGCTCTGCGGCATCGACGAACCGTCCCTGTTCATCGACCATCTGAACAAAAGGCAGATCATTCTCCCTGCCGACGCGAGAGTCATCTTCGCCGAATGCGGGAGCCGTATGGACAATTCCTGTGCCTTCCGTCAGCGTCACAAAATCTCCCGGTGTTATATAGTAGGCCTTGCTCTCAGGTTTTGCAAAGTTGAATAAAGGTTCGTACTCCATCCCGAGCAGCTTTTTCCCGGGGAATGTATCAATGACGATGCCTCCGGTGACAGCCTCAACCAAAGCTTCGGCAAGGATATATTCCTCATTGCCGCATTTCACCCTCGCATATTTCTCATCCGGGTTTATCGTGAGCGATACGTTGGAAGGCAGAGTCCACGGCGTGGTCGTCCATGCGAGGAAATATCCTTTTTGTTCGCCTTTAATCCGGAATTTGACATATATTGAAGGCTCTTTAACGTCCTTGTATCCCTGGGCAACTTCATGACTCGACAAAGCGGTACCGCAGCGCGGGCAATAAGGAACGACCTTGTGGCCTTTGTAAATCAATCCTTTGTCCCAGATCTGTTTTAGCGCCCACCACACAGATTCGATATAGCTATTATGATACGTCACGTAAGGATTATCCATATCGGCCCAGAATCCTACACGTTCGCTCATCTTCCGCCATTCATTCTCGTAGCGCCATACGCTTTGCTTGCATTTATTTATAAACGGTTCAACTCCGTACCTTTCGATATCCGGCTTTCCGTTTATACCCAGATCCTTTTCCACTTCGAGTTCGACGGGAAGGCCATGGGTATCCCAACCTGCTTTCCTTAGGACCTTGAATCCTTTCATGGTTTTGTAGCGGGGTATTATATCCTTGATGGCCCTTGTTATGATATGTCCTATGTGCGGTTTTCCGTTGGCTGTCGGCGGACCGTCGTAAAATGTGAAGGCAGGGCACCCTTCTCTGATCTTGATACTCTTTCTGAATATGTCTTTGTCTTTCCAGTACTCGAGTATTTTTTTCTCTCGTGAAGCGAAATCAAGGCTCGTTGATACTTTTTTAAACATAGTCTCTTAAGATTCCTCAATAATCTGTCTTATAACTTCAAGCTGGGATTGCAGCAGTGTTTCAGCCTTTGTTTTAAAAACCTGCAACCTTTTGCGCAGGTCCTCGTACTCGAATTTTATCCTGATGACTTCCTGGTTTGCAGTGTTCAAAATCTGCTGAGCGCGCACTTCAGCTTCTTTAATTATATTATCAGACTTTTCATACGCGTTCTTTTTTATCTCTTCGCTTGTCTGCTGAGCAACTACAAGCGTATTCTGCAATGATTCTTCCATTATCTTGTAATTCTGAAGGCTTTCATTAAGCAACGCCAGTTTGTCCTTCAGATCAAGATTTTCTTTGATATATGCCGAGTAGTCTTCAATGACACGGTCAAGTACTTCATTTACCTGGTCTTCGCTATATCCCATGAACATTTTTTTAAAAACTAAATTATACTCTAAATTCTGTATAAGAATTATATTCTT
>CAZCKQ010000030.1:0-12457 GCA_964499315.1 uncultured Eubacteriales bacterium
AGATGCATATCGATAAGAGCATTCTCTATGACCCGGACAAGAGCCGGCCTTTCCCTTATATCCGCAAATTCATAAATAATAGCATACTCATCATATTTATTACATACATTTTTGACATTTGAATAATCTAACAGGTCAGGGGACGGCCAATCGAATTGTTTAATATCAGTCAGGCTTTCTGCCTTTGATAAAGCTCCCGGCATATCTTCCCTGACAAGCCCCCATTCACTTTTCTTGTATATGTAACGCTCCCCCCAAAAATTCTGATAATACCCGTTGCAATATTTTTCTTCCGGTACGATTGCATCAATATAGCGTATATCAACGCCAAGGTCCTGTAAAAGTTTATCTAAATCCCGATGACCTACAGCATGATATATACGTTCAAGCGTCGTTGTTTCAGCGTGGAAATCAAAAGGCACTCGGTCAACCTCTTTGTGTTTTATTGCCGCTAAAACTCTTTCATGATGATTCATACCATCAACCTCATTTCTTATTTTCGCGAAGCGAATTTAAATACAGTCGTATGGTTGTACATCTCTCCCGCTTTAAGAATCGGAGACGGAAAACCGGGCTGATTGATCGAATCCGGATAATATTGCGTCTCCAGACAGAGGCCGCCCCGTTTCCTATATTCAGCGTTTGCTTTGCCTTTAACTAAGGTCAGAAAATTTCCGGTATATAATTGAATACCCGGTTTGGTGGTATAGACTTCCATGACTCTTCCTGAAGCAGGATCGTAAACCTCTGCTGCTTTTTCGGTAAATACTCCGGAATTGTCCAATACCCAGTTATGATCATATCCACCGCCAAAATCAAGCTGCTCATCCGTATCGTTAATTCTTTGACCCACCGGACAGGGTTTGGTAAAATCCATGGGCGTTCCTTCTACATTTCGTAACTCGCCGGTTGGAATCAGAGTTTTATTCACGGGTGTAAATTTGGAAGCATAGATCGTCACTTCATGTTTTGATATATCCCCCGCCCCATGCCCGGATAAATTAAAATATGCATGGTTAGTCAGATTGACTATGGTATCCGCGTCAGATTGCGCGTAATAGGAAATCTTCAGGCAATTGTCTTCGCTTAAGCTGTATCGCACCTTTACGTCCAAATTACCGGGGTAATTTTCCTCACCGTCCCTGCTGAGATAGGACAGTTCCAGGCATTCCCCGTCTTCGCACGCAACAATTTCAGCATTCCAGACCTTTTTATCGAACCCTTCCGGACCGCCATGCAAGTGATTCGGTCCATCGTTAATTGCCAGTTGATATTGCTTATCGCCGATTTTTATTTTACCCTGATTGATCCGATTGGCGTAACGACCTACAATAGTCCCGAAAAAGGGGTGGTCTTTCAGGTAATTCTCCAAAGTATCAAAGCCCAGGATTACATCATCCAGATTGCCGTTGCGGTCAGGAATAAAAGCAGATACGATAATTCCCCCATAATTCGTAATCTGAATTTTTGTACGATACGAATTCGCAAGGGAAAACAGAAAAATATCCTTTCCATCTTTGGATCCCCAAAGGTACTTTTCAATATTGCTCATAAAGGTCCTCTTTGTTGTTTCATAAGCAACACATCCTGCACTTTTCGGACAATACCCGCCTTGTTCAGGTCGAACCTCTTCTCAAGATATTCTCTGCTGCCCACTTCCCCAAATGCATCAAACACAGCCAGCTTTCTCATGGGAACCGGACTCCTTTCGACCAACACTGCGGCAACTGCATCTCCCAGCCCACCATTGGTGTTGTGGTTATCACAAACTACAATAGAACCGGTTTTCTTTGCATATTGCTCTATTAGGTCACCATCTATAGGTTTTATCGTAAACATATCGATCACTGCGGCGGATATTCCCTGCTCTTCCAATTCTTGCGCTGCATTTAACGCTTCGCTCACTAAAAAACCACCTGCAACGATTGTAACGTCAGTCCCATCTTTCAACACGTTTCCTTTGCCGATCTTGAATGTTGATCCATCTGCATACACTTTTTTTGTATTGGACCGTCCGGCGCGAAAATAAAATACACCTTTTGCATCTTTTGCCTGCCTGATAATATCCTTCATCATGGTATTATCTGTAATATCGATTACTACCGCACCCGGTATGGTACGCATTAGTGCAATATCCTCAAAAGGCATGTGTGTTCCGCCGTTAAACGCGGCAAAAAGACCCGGATCACTGCCGAAAATACGAATTGGATTTCCGCCATATGCGGCAGAGATAAAAATTTGATCAAAAGCCCGCCTTGTAGCAAAGCAAGCGAATGTTTGAACATACGGCTTCTTACCCGCATATGACAGACCCGCTGCAATACCAATCATATTGGCCTCGGCAACGCCGACGTCCATCACCCGGCCAGAATACTTTTCCTTTATTTCCTCGATACCAACCGCGCGCATCAGGTCCGCATCGAGGGAAATGACATCTTTGTCTTCCGCCATTATTTCATCCATCGCTTCTGTATATGCCTGGCTCAGCGTTTCTATCTCGATCTCATTTTTATAGTCTAAAACCACGCTCATAGCTACCACCTACTTGCAAATAATATTGAATTCATACATAATGCGCTAATTGCCTCTTCAAACTTCGTATCGCTTTTTCTCCAAGCTCCTCGGAAATTGACATGTGATGGTTTAGGTGTTTCTGGTTTGATATCTCTTCATATCCATATCCTTTAACCGTATGCATCACAATGACACTTGGCTTATCCTTCGCCTCTTTTGCAATATCAATAGCAGCAAAAAGCGCCGAAACACTGTGTCCGCAAACTTCCTGCGCCTGCCACCCAAATGCACGGAACTTTTCCGCTATATCCAAAAGCGGCATGATTTCATCTGTGGAGCCGTCAATTTGATATTTGTTCGCGTCAATAAAACAGTATAAATTATTTAGCTTATACTTTGCCGCCGCCATCGCTGCTTCCCAAATCTGTCCTTCTTGAATCTCGCCATCTCCTAAAAGTACATACACGTCATTCTCCCTTTGATCCATACGAAATCCATACGCCGCCCCAACAGCTACTGAGAGCCCTTGACCCAGCGACCCTGTGGAAAAATCAATCCCAGGCGTCTTTTTTCTGTCACAATGACTGGGCAGTCTGGTTCCGCCTTCATTCAGCGTCATAAGCCAGTCCATCGGGAAATATCCTTTTAACGCCAATGCGGCATAAACGGTCGGTCCGGCATGCCCTTTCGAAACAATCAACCTGTCGCGTTCTCTCCACTCTGGATTTTGTGGATCTATATTCATTGCTCCATTGTACAAAACAGCAATTAGATCAGCACAGGAAAAGCACCCGCCGATATGACCAAAACCACGTTTTTTCATTTGAATCATTGTCTGCAGGCGAATTTTTAAAGCAAATTTCTCAGTTTCATTTACTCGTTCAACCATGTTTTTCCCTCATTAATAATATTTTATTAATAGTCAGTACTTTAATCCGGCTTCCAATTCCTGTGCCGTAGGTTCTACCGGGTCTGGGCTAAGGCCGGGAATATACTTGCACGCCTCATATAAAGCAGCCGCATAATTACCGTTCACGCCGGCGCAATGGTGGATATAGGGGCCGTATACAAACTTGTGTTCCCATAACGGCCAATCTTTAAACTTGATATACAGATATGTGCCACGGTTGTAAGGGCCGGGGACACCCTCGCCTTCGCCCATAAGTAGTGAATATTTGCCATGGATACCATCAAACCGACAAAGTGTGATGCTGCCACCTCTGATTTCCCAATTAGCCGCACCGGGGTAGTGGTTGCCCATCTGCTCGCGCACTGCGTTCTCGGGTCCGTCCACCGCGAGCGAGCCTGAAAAGTTGCCGCAGTGCCAGAATAGCTCAGCGTCGTCGCGCTCCGGGTGACGGATCGTCAGGTCGGCGAGAAAGGATACTTTCTGCGCTGTTGTCGCAGCCTGCACTAAAATCGAACTGATTGCGCCATGGATATCTGTCTCACAAGCTGTGGGGATTCCGTCGCCACAAAGCTCTCCGTTGACAAAACAGGGGGCGATTCCCAACGAAAGGTTCAGCGCTGTCCAACATTGAATCGCAATCGCACTGAGGTTTTCACGGTGTGCCCAGTCAAGAAGGACGAGTTTCAAGGCGGCGTTTGTGACGACGGCATTTTCTTCCATTCTGATTGTGTAGCGTTTTTTGAAATCGTCCACGATTTCCTCTATACGGGGATCTTTTTTCGCGATAAGATCTTTAACGGCTATCTCAATATCAACAAGTGTTATCGGCACCACCTGGATGTTAAACCTCTCCAATAGCTCGGCCTCGTTATACATGACGCACAAGAATGGGAGCGGACGGGTCGCCACCTGACCGATGCGCATCTTGCGGAACGCCTTGACAACGGCGGCGGACCCTAAAAATGTATTGATCCCTTTGCTGAACACATCGGAATTCACCGTACTATTTGTTATATATGTAAACGGAATACCGCATCGTGAAATTACTTTTGTTGCAGAGAAGATGCCACATTGTGAGTCGCGATCCCGCAAGCCGTCCGGTGCCGGCGCGTCATCGCGAGGGCCCCAGATCAGCAGCGGCTTGTTCATGAGCTTGGACAAATTGGCAACGGCGCTTTCCTCGCCGAAATCACAAAACGGGATAAACAACCCGTCGATGCCCTGCTCTGTAAAATGCTTTGCAATCTTCTCTGTTTGATGGTAGTCCTTCATAAGACCGTCGGGACATATGTCCCCGATATCTACATAGGAAATTCCGAGTTGCTTGAGCCTCTTATAGAGTTCTTCCTTGCTCCCGACGGCAGGCCCGTTGGGGTATATTCCTCTACTGGTCGGTGCGACACCGAGCGTAACCGATTGCCTTTTTTTTATTTGTTCCAACATGTTGCTCCACCTTCCGTGTTTTTTATCTATTCGTCTATATCATTATGATTACTGTTTTCAGGAAAGGACAATTTGTAGTTCCACGCAATTGCAGCTGCACTGCGCAAAACAAATTTGTTTTGCTCAATCAACGACACATGTATATTCCCCCGATTGATCAGGGTATTATTGTTATAAAAATCGTCAATCAATTGAAAAAGTAGCGCTTTATTGAACTCCAACCATGAACAACGGATAAATATTTCATCAGGGTCGTAAAGCATAGAACAGTTTCGGATCGTCATTGCAAGATATCTGGTAGCTTTTATTAAAATATCTTTAATTTGCGGATCACTATTATACAATTTGATTGCGTCATTAACTGTAAAAGGTTCATTCTCCGGTATGCCAAGAACTTTTTTTGATTGCCTTATAATCGCAAGATCCGAAGAAACAAGTTCCAGACAACCCACATTGCCGCACTCGCAGAGCTCGCCATTTTCCTGTACGATAGTGTGACCAATCTCGCCGGCAATTCCATTATTCCCTCGAAATATCTCTCCGCCGATCATTATTCCGGCACCGATTCCTTCTTCAACAGAAATAAAAAGAATATTGCAATCATCACGGCACTTTTTTATTTGTTTTACTAATAAAAGACCGCTGTTCACATCTTTATCGACGAAGGTCGGGATACCCGTCAATTTGTGTATCTGATTAGCAAGGTCAATCTTTCGCCATTTGGGGTAACCGCGCAGTGCAATAATTCTACCCGAGAAAAAATCTACCGGTCCCGGAGCATTGATACCGATTGCGGCGATTTCATCACGGTTCACACCGCTTCTGCTAATAATAGACTCCAGACAAAGCTGCATATGATGGATGGTTTCTTCAACAGTGTGGTCGGCCAGTTTCCATTCGAAATTTTGGTCAATTATGAGATCCATCTTAAAATTAAAAATGCCGACCTTTATCTTGTCGGTTCGCAGAGCGATCCCCGCAATACGGCAATGCTCTTCGTTAATTGCATATTGTTGCGCTTTTCGTCCCCCATTCGAGGCAGATAAACCATGTTTCTTCAGCAGACTCTTGGCTTCCAGGCTCGTAATCACATTATGAACAGTTGCTACGGTCAGCCCTGTCATGGAGGCGACTTCCGGCATAGTGACATAGTCGCTGTTTCGAATTGTCTGGATAATCTTTCTGATATTTTCTTTTTTCACCAATGTAGCGTTACTCAATTTGCTATCTCCTTTGTTAACAATTCTTTATTCATGGGTATTCTGTTCAACTAATTTTTCAAGGCTTTTGGCTTCGTCCTCGCTGCGCACCGTGGTGATCAGGTTAAGCCCTTTCGACGATAACTGTTCCAGCAGAGGGACAAAGTATTCCGCTTTTGTATAGATGATCAGACATTTTCCGGCAGCTTGGATGCGGCGAAGTACCGGAATGAACTCGGTTGGAGGAGGTTGACCTGCGACACAGGTCCATTGGATCGCATGCAGGTTTTCAATGGATAGTAAGCTGTCCAGATGCCGTATTTGCTCAGCCCCGTCAAAATGATAGAGGGAACGGTGCATCCAGTTGCATTTTGCTCGAAGTTCGGGCATCGCGTATGTGTCATAATCTTCTTTTGAGATCATACAAGCCAGATCACACTGCATCTGCGTATGCCTGCCCGGCGCATAGGTATTAAGCCACCAGTTGGTGGAGCCGCCTTCATTTGTGTCCTTTATGATTTGAAAAATAGATTCTTCGCTTTCTTCCCAATCTGCTTGAATCTGTCTGAGCGCCTTGCCGACCCACTCCCGGTTTTCGTGCAAGTCAAACAGCAAGTTTTCGCTTCCGCGGATATGTGCAAGCGCGTCCATATTACCGGCATGGTCGGGTGGACATATGAAGAAGCGTCCTTTGCTCTCCGATACGAAATACCTGGCTAACTCGAACTCCTTTTTATAAAAAAGAGAATTTTTATCAAGCTCCAATTGAAATTCCGTTTCGGGATCGTCGCCGGTATAGGCTGGACTGAACCACACGGAAGAACTAAATTCTCCGCGTACTCCCTTATAATGACCGGCATGAGAACTTGCACCTAAACATACCATGACCTGTGGGATGATATCCCCGCCCAAATATGCGTTTTCAAAGCAATTAATATATCTTTTGAGCACCAGCTCTCCGTCGGTCCATTCATTTTGACGCAGTTCATCAGTTGGCAGCTTCGCCGCATTTCCGTACATACACGAAAAGAAAAATTCCTCATAGGACATGTTTTTTCCAGGCGAGGTAACCGATATGCAGCATCGGTCGATAATTTCCCGTTCCCAGAATGCCAAATGACGCTGTTTACGTTTATCCCAATTATCTATGTATTCCAAAAAACCCATCTCCTTCTATTATTATATATAGTTTAGCCATTTTGAGAAATAGCCCGGTTAAGCTTTATGATATATTCATTAGCTGTATCTATGGTGAGATTACCCTTTGAAAACAGGCGCACCCCGCGAATCGGCAAATTTCGAAAAACCTCCCCGATTGATTTGTCTGAAAGAGCCGATTGTATACCTTTTATTTTAAGCACTTCCTGAGCATGGCGTGTGAGCATTTCCATAACGATCCCCTTAGTCCGGTTATCTCGAAGCAAGTCGCCGATCATGCTGTCCTCGCTGATCGTGGGAGTTGCATCTGTGCAAGACTGTAACGTAACGATGCCGGAAAGTCTTATGTCTGCTGATGACGAGCCGACAGAAATACGATAATTCCCGGTGATTACATGCCAGTCCCGGAGCATCGTGTTGTAATATGCAAACGCCCGTTTCCCCAACAAGAAGGTTATCATCTTTTGCTCTCCGGGCTCAAGCCTTATCTTTTGAAACCCGCGCAGTTCTTTTTCCGGCCGGCCTTTCATGCACAAGGCGCCGACATATAACTGTACAACTTCTTTGCCTGCGGCCTTGCCGGTATTTTTCACCTTTAATGATACCTTTACCTCCTGCGAATCGAGCAGCTCAGTCTTGTCAAGGCTAAGTTCACTGTATTCGAATGTCGTATAACTTAATCCATGTCCGAAAGGATACTGCACATTGAGCTTCTTTTTCTCATAATACCGATAACCAACATAAATGCCCTCGTTGTATTGAGCCACATAAGGATCTGTCCCAAAACTGAGATATGAAGGATTATCCTCCAACTTAATCGGAAAGGTTTCGGCCAGCTTGCCGCTCGGATTAACGTCGCCGAAAAGGATGTCGCTGATTGCCCCAGCCGCAGCCTGGCCGCCCAAATAGGCTTCCAGTATCCCCCGCACCCGGTATGACCAATCCATTTCGACAGGCGCGCCATTCAGGAGTACAACAATTGTATTTGGATTGACCTTCGCTACTTCTTTAATAAGGATTGTATGACTGTCCGGCATTTTCATGGTAGTTCTGTCAGATCCCTCAGACTCGCATTTTTCCGGCAAACCTGCGATAATAATCGCCAGATCGCTTTTCTCTGCTATTTGTGCCGCTTCCTGAACAAGCTCGATATCCAGCTTGTCTTCAGAGATACGGTACCCTTTTGCATATGTTACGTTACCTGTCTTTTTAGTGATTTCATCTAATATGTTGTCTACAAATGTCGGAGTGACGTGGGAGCTACCTCCGCCCTGATATCGTATGTGTTCTGCCATCTCTCCGATCAGTGCGATGTGTTGTCCCGGATTTATCGGTAAAATTCCGTTATCGTTCTTTAAAAGGACCATACACTCTGAAGCCGCTTTGCGCGCAAATTGATGATGTTTCTCTTTGTCGTACGTAACATTGGCTTTTTGACTGGAGGACATCTTGAAGACTGCTTCCAGAATCCTCCCGACTGCCTTGTTGAGCACAGATTCATCTAGTTCACCTGTTTTTACAGCTTTGATAATATCATTGTCGTTTTCCGGCCCGCTGTACGGCATTTCGAGATCAAGACCGGCTTTGAGGGATTCAACCCTATCCTTGATCGCACCCCAATCTGTCATTACGATGCCCTGATAAGCCCATTCATCACGCAGGATTTCAGTCAGAATATGCGCATTCTTGCTGCAATGCCTGCCGTTTATTTGGTTGTAAGCGCACATAATCGTAAGTGGGGCAGCTTCCTTTACCGCGATTTCAAATGCTGTCAGGTATATCTCCCGAAGCGTTTGCTCATCAATAACGCTGTTGATGGATAAGCGTCGCTCTTCCTGATTGTTCGCGGCAAAGTGTTTCAGACATGCTCCGACTCCCTGGGACTGTAGACCTTGAATATATGCAGATGCTAATTTTCCTCCCAGATGGGGATCTTCAGACAAATATTCAAAATTTCGCCCGCAAAGAGGTGACCTCTTTATGTTAACACCCGGACCCGCCAGTAACGGAACCTGTTCCGCCTGACATTCCAAGCCGATATATTGTCCGATTTGATATAACAATTGCACATCCCATGACGCTGCCATTGCGCTTCCGGTAGGGAAACATGTATTTTGGACAGCTTGATAATACCCAAGATTGTGGTTTTCATCGTCATCTGCATTTTTACGAAGACCATTCGGGCCGTCATTTATTCTAATCGCAGGAATTTGAAACCTCTCTACGACTTTTGTTTCAAACCAGTTCGCGCCTGAACACATTCTGGCTTTTTCTTCAAGTGTCATTTTTTCAATTAGGTCTGCAATCCTCTTGTCCACTTCAACACTTCCTCTTGATATCATTTTCATCAACACAGGTTTGGGAACATTGCCTTTCGTAATGCTTGGCTTACTTTGGCCGCATTTCCTTGGGATATAAGATCCTCGGCTCCGTAATCGTCTATAATTTCGGCAAGCCTATCAAATATCGCAAACCACTTTACACTCTCACGCACAGCTTCCAATCCATCCTCACGGTACGGATACTGATCAGTAGAAATATAGCCGTTGTAACCGGTTTTTTTGAGCCACCAAAACAACTCTATGTATGGGATGGTGTGTATGCTTCCTGTAATCATATCGTCGTCCCACAAACAGTAATTATCATTCATATGCAGGTGAAAAAGCTTATCTCCATATTTTTTTAGGACAGCGACGGATTCAGCTACGTTTTCATAAGCAACCGCAGCATGTCCATAATCAATTGTGACGCCGCAGTTTTCCATGTTAACGGAATTAACCAATAGCAGAGCGGAATACACATTGGATGGATAACTGCGGGTTCGCGGCTCTTTGATTTTGTATTCTATTGAAACTTTAATATCCTTGTTATATGAACAGCATTGCGCCATGCCTTCTTCAAACCAGCTTCTCTCACGTATGTAGTCACTTTGGAAATAGTAATCGTAACCATCCTGTCCCGGCCATAAGCTGATGAGAGGACAGCCGATTTGAACTGCCACATCAATCATTTCTTTAGTAACCGCAACGGCTTCCCGGCGTACTCCTGCGTCTTTGCTGGTAAAAGCGCCGTTTTTCCATTTTGACTCGCTAAAATGATCAGGGATAATAGCAACCGCTTGCAACCCCGTTTTTTCTAAGCTATTTTTAATTTCAGCCATATTATCTTTTCGTATATTCACATTCCCGATCAATTCAACTCCTGTAACGCCCTCCACCTGAGCAACACGATCAAAAAGTTGTCCAATTGTATAACCGGGGCTATATTCTTTGCAATACCGATCCCCACAGTTGCCCACATTGCTTAAAATCACACTATACTTTTTGTTTCGCATATTTACACCTCTCTTGATAACTTTTTGTATTGTTTATCCTTTTAAACTGCCTGTCAACAAGCCTTGTTCAAGGTATTTCGCTCCAAAGCTTATTACTATGATAAGAGGTATTGTCACAAACGATAGGCATAATATCCTTGCGGCATTATCCACTCTAAACATTCCGCTTAACATAGTGATGCCCAAAGGTATCGTATACAAGCTCTGTCTGTTCAACAACACCAACGGAGCCATATAGCTGTTAAAAGAACCCAAAAAGGACAAAAGAAAGATTGTAAAAAGACCGCCTTTTATACTTGGGGTCACTATTCTGAAAAAAGTAGAGTATTCATTGCATCCATCGATTTTAGCACAATCTAAAAGATCATTAGGTACGGCACCGCGGATGTATTGCGTCATCCAAAATATGCCGAATGCGGAAGCCATGGGAGGAATTATAAGCGCCAAATGATTGTTTTGAAGGCCCATCTTGCTCATTTCCAGCGCAAATCCTACCAGCCCCAACGTAGCAGGTATCATCAAGGTACTCATAATAAACAAAAATAATATATTCTTCATTTTAAAGTGAAGCTTCGCAAACGCATATCCCGCCATAGAACTCACGGTCGCGGCGCCGACTCCGGCGCAAACAGCAATATACAAGCTGTTCCAATAAAAAAGTCCAATATTTTGACTGAAAACTGTTTTCAGATTTTCCAGAAGATAATTCCCGGGTAAAAGCTTAATCCCTGTGAAGAGATCTTCATTGATATAAGTACCCATAATTATCATAATATAAAAAGGGAAAAAGGCGATCAAAGTCAAAACCATTAAACCAAAATAAAGAGGGATCCGCTGGATCAAAGAAAGGTTTTTCATACGGTGTCCTCCTTCTTGTTAAGCAGTTTAAACATACTTATTGAAAGAATAAAAGTGATCACTAAAAGTATAAATGCAATAGCGGACGCAAAGCCATATCTGTATTCCTGAAAACCCATTTCATAGAAATACATTATATTTGTTAGTACCGCGCGCTCCGGCCCTCCCATCGCAGCTTGAATTTGGAAAGTACTGAAAAGCATATTCGGTTCGTCGAATGCCTGCATCCCGCCTATAATTCCTGTAGTCAAAAGAAAGGTTATCGGATTGCGCAAAAGCGGGATGGTGATTTTGAAAAGGGTGGTTCTCCAGCCCGCGCCGTCAATATACGCCGCCTCGTAGATCTCGGATGAGATGGAGGACATACCGGCCACGAATACGATCATATAATATCCGAAATACTTCCACCATATCATTAGTATGGTGACAATACGCGCGTTCGTAGGTTCTCCCAGCCAGTTGATATTCTCATTTACTATTCCGAGAAGCATAAGGAGTTGATTGATCACTCCGACACGCCGGTTGAAAACGATTTGAAAAAGAAGCCCTATGGCGACCGGAATAGTAATAAAAGGAAGAAAATTGATTGTCTTAAATAACCTTGTCAAGCGGGGACCTAATTGGTTGACTACCACCGCCAGGAACAGCCCGGTTATAAATTGCAGTGGGACGACGCCCAAAATAAGGATTCCCGTATTTGTAAGCGCCTTATAAAATATTGCGTTTTTTAAAACCTGTGCATAATTTTTTAAGCCGACAAATACAGGAGCGGTCACGCCAGTCCAGTCGGTAAAGCTGATAAAGAGTGAAAAAAGCAGTGGAAATAATCCAAATACCGTAAATATAAGTATGTATGGCAATAAAAAAGTATAAGGGACATACCTTTTATTTATTACCGCCTTCACAGCAATCACATCCTCGAGCAGATTCCGTCGGGAAGATGGATCCAGATCCATCTTCCCGCTGGTAGGTTGGTCATATCTCAGCATTACTCCGTCTTTAATTCATTATTCCTTTACATAATGTCTTTTTGCATTATCG
>CAZCKQ010000031.1:0-12454 GCA_964499315.1 uncultured Eubacteriales bacterium
AGTACGAGGCCGAGCAGGTGGAAAAGGTCTTTAAACAAGAATTCGATATGGACTTCATAAGGGTGAATGCGCAGGACCGGTTCCTCGGCAGGTTGGAAGGCGTAACCGACCCTGAAAGGAAAAGAAAAATAATCGGCGAGGAATTCATCAGGACTTTCGAGGATAGCGCCAAAAAGCTCGGTAAAATCGATTACCTCGTACAAGGGACGATCTACCCTGACGTCATCGAAAGCGGAAGGGGCAATGCTGCTGTGATAAAGAGCCACCATAATGTCGGGGGTCTTCCTGCCGATATCGGGTTTAAAGAGATAATCGAGCCGTTGAAGAGCCTTTTTAAAGATGAAGTGCGGAAAGTAGGCGAAGAACTCGGTATACCGGGTGAAATAGTGTGGCGCCAGCCTTTTCCGGGTCCCGGATTGGCTATAAGGATCATTGGGGACGTGACTGCCGAAAAGCTCCAAATCGTAAAGGATTCAGACTATATTTTAAGGAGTGAGGTCGCCGCCGCGGGCATCGAAAAGGAGCTGAACCAGTATTTCACGGTGCTTACAGGGGTCAGAAGCGTGGGCGTCATGGGCGATGAGAGGTCGTACGATTACACCGTCGCGATCAGGGCCGTATGCACGACCGACTTCATGACTGCGGATTGGGCGAGGATACCTTATGATATACTTGAGAAGGTATCGGGCAGGATCGTCAATGAAGTAAAGCATGTCAACAGGGTGGTTTATGATATAACAAGCAAACCGCCGGCTTCGATAGAATGGGAATGAATTTTGGGTTATTTTCAGGCATGTGTTTTATTGACAAGCGTTTAATCTCTCTGATAGTATAACGCTTGATTTCATACGATGGGAGTTGCAATTAATGGGCGGTTATGTCAGACGAAAGGTAGCTGTTGTCGCCGGCAGCGAATCGGATTTGCCGCTGGTCAGGGAGTGCCTCGGAACGTTAAGTGAATTTGGCGTGGAGTACGACGCCATCATCTGTTCAGCCCACAGGACACCGCGCAAAGCCGCTGATTTTGCTGCAAATGCCGAAAAAAACGGGTATGGGGTAATAATCGCGGTTGCGGGCAAGGCGGCGCATCTGGCGGGTGTGATCGCTTCTTATACGGTATTGCCTGTTATTGGGGTTCCGCTAAAATCAAATGCCCTTGACGGAATGGATGCGCTCTTGTCAACGGTACAGATGCCGCCGGGGGTTCCGGTTGCGACGGTTGCAATCGACGGGGCGGCCAACGCCGCGATTCTTGCGGTTCAAATACTGGCAGCAACAGACGGCTCACTGAATAACAAGTTGAAAGAATACAAGATAAATCTTGAGAAAAAGATAGATGGGCAGAATTCAGGCCTTGCCCGGAAACTCGGCATCAACTGCTCAAATGATACGCAAGATGATATGGAAGATGATAAGCCCAAAGACCAATGCGGCGTATTCGGGGTTTATAACGCCGATTGCCACGATGTGGCCAGATTGACTTATTATGCGCTCTACGCGCTTCAGCACAGAGGACAGGAAAGCGCGGGCATAGCCGTCAATGATAATGGCACAATCGTATACCATAAGGACATGGGGCTTGCGCCTGAAGTATTCAATGATGTTGTATTGAACCACCTGAAAGGTAATGTCGCCATCGGCCATGTCAGATATTCCACGATGGGCGGCAATTCAAGGGAGAATTCGCAGCCTATCGTCGTCAAATACCGTAACGGCCAAATGGCTATCGCCCACAACGGCAACATATTCAATGCGTCCCAACTGCGCCGCAGGATGGAGGAAAGCGGCGCCATATTCCAGGCTGCCAACGATTCCGAGGTCATTGCCAATCTCATCTCGCGAAACCTCATTACAAGCGGTTCCATAGAAGCTGCGCTTCCATTGATGATGAAGGAGCTTCGCGGTTCATATTCTCTCGTCATTTTAACGCCGGACAAGCTTATAGGTATCCGTGACTCGTTCGGGATAAGGCCGCTTTGCATAGGCCGCCTGGGAAATTCCTATGTATTGGCGTCCGAATCCTGCGCGCTTGATGCGATAGACGCGGAATTCATAAGGGACGTGAGCCCCGGTGAAATAGTCACCATTGATGACAAAGGACTGCATTCCGTCCAGACGGGTAAGGCGGCAATGACCAGCCTCTGCATTTTTGAATTCGTTTATATAGCCAGACCGGACAGTTTTATTGATGGGGCAAGCGTCTACCAGGCAAGGATCGAGGCGGGAAAGATGCTGGCGATAGAGCATCCTGTCGATGCCGATCTTGTAATAGGCGCTCCGGACTCAGGTTTGAACGCCGCCCTCGGTTATTCGATGCAATCCGGCATTCCTTACGGACAGGGACTCATTAAAAACAGATATGTAGGCAGGACTTTCATTCAGCCTGATCAGGGCAGGCGCGACCTCGGTGTGAAAATTAAGTTCAATGCGATGAAGGCGGTGGTTGATGGCAAGCGACTCGTCATGGTCGATGACTCCATCGTCAGGGGCACCACTACGAGGCGTATCGTGCAGATGCTCAAAAATGCCGGCGCCAAAGAGGTACATCTCAGGATCAGTTCGCCGCCTTATATGCACCCTTGCCATTTCGGGATCGATACTCCGACCAGGAACCAGCTTCTCGCGTCGGGGCAGTCGATCGAGGATATCAAACGTACAGTCGGCGCCGACAGCATAGGGTATCTCAGCCTGGAAGGCCTGCTTAAATCACCGCGCGGAATAACCTGCGATCTGTGCACTGCCTGCTTTACTGGCTGTTATCCTATGGAAGTGCCGGATGAAGGCGATAAGTTCATACTTGATTAAACTTCATAGTTAAAAGGAGTATTACCGCAATGTTCAATTACAAAGATTCGGGTGTCGATATAGAAGCAGGGTACGAGGCCGTCAGATTGATGCGTCAGTTTGTTAAGACAACATACAGGCCGGAGGTGCTCACCGATATCGGTGGATTCGGAGGGCTCTTTTCGCTTGGCTTATCCAAGTACCGCGACCCTGTCCTCGTTTCGGGAACCGACGGCGTCGGCACCAAGCTCAAGATAGCTTTTCTGATGAATAGGCATGATACCATCGGCATCGATTGCGTCGCGATGTGCGTAAACGATATAGTATGTTCCGGAGCCGAACCGCTCTTTTTTCTGGATTATCTGGCGGTAGGCAGGAATAAGCCGGAGAAAGTGGCGGAGATTGTGAAAGGTGTTGCCAGCGGCTGCGTTATGGCCGGATGTGCGCTAATAGGCGGCGAAACTGCGGAGATGCCGGGATTTTATGCTGAAGGCGAATACGATATCGCAGGTTTTGCGGTCGGGATCGTCGAAAAGGACATGATAATAGACGGCAGCCTCATAAAAGAAGGCGACAAGCTTATAGGCATATCTTCATCGGGCCTTCACAGCAACGGATATTCACTTGTGCGCAAGATCCTGAAACCCAGCGAGGAAAAACTCAGCGGGCATATACAGAGTCTCGGCTGCACCCTTGGGGAAGAGCTGCTGAGACCCACGAAGATTTATACCGCGCTTGTGGCGGATTTAAAGAAGCAGTTTGTTTTAAAGGGTATTGCTAATATTACCGGCGGCGGATTTATAGAAAATATTCCCCGAATGTTCCCTTCGGGTTTAAAGGCATTGATTTATCGCGGCAGCTGGCCTGTCCAGCCCATTTTCGGTATTATCCGCGACGCGGGCGATATTAATGAAAAAGAGATGTTTAACACCTTCAATATGGGTATAGGTATGGTTATGGCCGTAGGTAATGACCAAGCCGATTCAGTAATTCAGCGTGTCAGGGAACTCAAAGAAGATGCGTTTGTCATCGGCGAGGTTGTGAGCGGGGAAGCTGGTGTGGAACTATGCTGAACATAGGCGTCCTTGTATCAGGAGGCGGAACCAATCTGCAGGCATTGATGGACCGCATCACGGACGGATATGTTAAAAATTGCCGTATTGTCACAGTGGTTTCGAGTCGTCCCGGCGCATATGCCATGGAAAGGGCTTCAAAAGCAGGTATAAATACCGTCTGTATAGCGAGAAAAACTTTTTCCGGTATAGATGAGTATGATGAAGCGCTTCTGCGTCATATGGCCGCGTATAATGTCGATCTCGTTGTAATGGCCGGTTTCTTAAGTATATTGGGACAGCGTTTTTGTGATTACTACAAAAACCGGATCATCAATATACATCCCGCGCTTATCCCGTCTTTCTGCGGGAAAGGTTATTATGGGCTTGTTCCGCATCAGAAGGCGCTTGAATACGGTGTGAAGGTAACCGGCGCCACCGTTCATTTTGTGGACCTGGAGGCCGATGCAGGTCCGATAATATTACAAAAAGCCGTGTACATAAAAGAGGATGACACCGCCGAGACGCTTCAGAAAAGGGTTATGGAGGAGGCCGAATGGCAACTGCTCCCGGATGCCGTCAGATTGTTTTCCGAGGGCAGATTGAGCATAGAAGGAAGAAGGGTAAGAATAAAGACAAAGGAAGGGGTTGAGGAAGGTTGATAAAAAGGGCGCTTATCAGTGTATCCGACAAAACCGGAATAGTGGAGTTTGCCAGGGAACTCGAATCACTCGGCATCGAAATCATCTCTACCGGAGGGACTGCCAATGCTTTAAGCAACGCGGGCATTAAGGTGTTGAACGTTTCTGATGTCACAAAATTTCCCGAATGTCTTGACGGGAGGGTGAAAACGCTGCATCCGGCAATACATGCCGGTATCCTTGCAATGCGGGGTAATCCCGATCATATGAAACAAATAGCCAAATTAGGTGTCGCCCCCATAGATATGGTTGTGATAAACCTGTATCCTTTCAAGCAGACTATCCTGAAAGAAGGGGTCACACTCGAGGAAGCTATAGAAAATATCGACATAGGCGGACCGACGATGCTCAGGGCTGCATCCAAAAATTATCAGGATGTCGTCGTACTTGTCGATCCGGCCGATTACAATGATATTCTTAAACAGATCAAGGCAGACGGCGATGTCTCTGTAGATGCCAAATTCAGGCTTGCCTGCAAGGTATTCGAGCACACAAGCCATTACGATACCATGATAGCAGGTTACTTGAGGAACAGGACCAATGACAGGTCATTTCCGGCTACATTTACGATGACATTTGAGAAGATGCAGGATATGCGATATGGGGAAAACCCCCATCAAAAGGCTGCTTTTTACAGGGAGGTCCCTGTTCCGCCGGGTGCTATAACGCAGGCTATACAATTCCACGGCAAAGAATTGTCATATAACAATATCAATGATACCAACGGCGCAATTGAACTATTGAAGGAATTTGACGGGCCTGCCGTCGTCGCTGTCAAGCATGCCAACCCATGCGGGGTTGCAACTGCGCCAACCATTTACGAAGCTTATATTAAGGCTTATGAAGCCGACCCCGTCTCGATTTTCGGCGGGATAGTCGCGGCCAACGGGGAGATCGACTCAAAGACTGCGGAAGAGATAAACAAGATATTCGTCGAGATCGTAATTGCGCCGTCCTTCAGCAAGGATGCGATGGATGTGCTCATGCAGAAAAAGAACATAAGGCTGCTGCAGCTCGGGAAGATAGCGGCCAGACTTCCGTCGTATACCCTCGACATGAAAAAGGTTTCAGGCGGGTTACTCGTTCAGAATATCGACAACGGTATTTATAATGACGATGAACTGTCGTTTGTGACAGCTGCCAAACCGGATGCTTCACAGATGGAAGACCTTAAATTTGCAATGAAGGTAGTCAAGCACACCAAGTCAAATGCCATAGTACTGGCTAAGGCAGGGCAGACAATAGGTATCGGGCCGGGCCAGATGAACAGGATCACATCAGCCAGAATAGCCGCTGATTATGCAGGCAGCAAGGCAGCCGGGGCCGTCATGGCGTCCGATGCGTTTTTCCCATTCCCCGATTGCGTGGAATTAGCGGCAAAGGCAGGTATAAAGGCAATAATTCAGCCGGGCGGTTCCTTAAAAGATCAGGAGTCCATAGACGCTTGCAATAAGTATGGGATTGCGATGGTGTTTACTAATATGCGCCATTTCAAACATTAACCGTAAACGGCGATAAGCGGCGCATTACAGCGTTGCGCTTCGGACTCGAAGTGCTCACATATCATGTATATGCTCCGCGCTTCTCGCCTCGCGCGTCTTGTACTGCTTGCTTCTAGCCGTTTACGGCATGGCAGGGATGGCGATAAGCGGCGCATTACGGCGTTGCGCTATGTGGTATCGGACATCGCAGCTGGCGCGCATATAACTATAGCAATTACCGGATAGGAGAACGATGGGTATGAAGGTGCTGGTTGTCGGAAGTGGCGGACGCGAACATGCCATTGTGCGTAAAATCGCAGGGAGCAAACGCGTAAAGCAAATCTATTGCGCTCCTGGGAACGGCGGCATTTCAAGAATTGCGGAATGTGTCCCGTGCAAGGCGACGGACGTTCAGGGAATAATACGGTTTTCCCGCGACAAAGCAATTGATTTGGTTTTTGTCGCACCTGACGATCCGCTTGCTTTGGGGATGGTCGATGAACTGGAGAAGAACGGCATACGGGCATTCGGCCCGCGTGGAAATGCTGCTGCCATAGAATCGAGTAAGGTTTTTTCCAAGAACCTTATGAAAAAATATAATATTCCTACGGCATCATTTGAAACCTTCCGTGATCCCGAAAAAGCAATTGAATATTTGAAAAGCGCCGGTTACCCTATTGTAATCAAGGCGGACGGGCTTGCCTTGGGCAAGGGCGTGATAATCGCTGATTGCTTTGACGAGGCGAAGGCTGCTGTCGTAAGCATCATGGAGCAAAAGGTCTTTGGCGCGTCGGGAAACGAAATAGTTATCGAGGAATTCCTAAAAGGCCCTGAAGTGACTGTTCTCGCTTTTGTTGACGGTAAGAATGTCGTGCCGATGGTAAGCTCGCAGGATCACAAACGGGCCCTTGACGGCGACCGGGGCTTGAACACAGGCGGAATGGGCGCTTTTTCACCGAGCCGGATATATGGATGTGAGCTTGAGCGATCCTGCATGCGAGATATCTTCCTGCCTACCGTAAAGGCGATGGAATCGGAAGGAAGGGCATTCAAAGGCTGTCTTTATTTCGGATTGATGATCACACAGGACGGTCCTAAAGTCATCGAGTATAATGCGAGGTTCGGAGACCCTGAAACTCAGGTCATCCTTCCCAGATTGAAAAATGATATCATCGATGTGATAGACGCCGTAATTGACGGAAAACTTGACAAGATAGATATCGAATGGGACGACAGGCCGGCCGTATGTGTTGTTATGGCTTCGGGAGGCTATCCTTCATCTTATAGGACCGGGTTTGAAATATCTGGGATCGAAGAAGCCGAGGAAGATGATAACGTGACCGTATATCATGCCGGCACCAGATATGAAGGCGGCCGGTATTACACCGCGGGGGGCAGGGTCCTCGGCGTCACCGCAATGGATGATTCGTTTGAAGCGGCTGTTGATCGCGCATATGCAGCAGTCGGCAAAATAAGATTTGAGAATATGCATTTCAGGAAGGATATCGGAAGGAAGGATATCTGAATGCCGGGCGGTCTTTCTGGCGGGTGCCAGCTTAAAAAGATAGGAATATCGGGCGGTACGTTCGATCCGATCCATCTGGGGCATCTTATTGTCGCTGAATGTGTCAGGGAGAAATATGGCCTTGACAGGGTCATTTTCATACCGGCAGGAATGCCTCCTCATAAGGATCACAAACTCATTTCCGCTGCTGTTCACAGATTAGAAATGGTAAAGGCCTCGATTGCGGGCAATCCTTATTTTAATGTCTCAGAAATAGAATTGGCAAGGGCCGGTACGACTTATACCGTGGATACGCTTCGCGAGATGAAGTCCATCCACCCCGCCGCAAAGTTGTTTTTCATAACCGGCGCCGATGTTGTGCCCGATCTTGCCAGATGGAAAGAGCCCCGCAACCTTTTCTCGCTGTGCGAAGTAATAGCCGTATTAAGGCCTGGTTTTAAGAAAGCGGCTTTTCTTAAAGAGGCGCAAAGGTTAAAGGATTTATATGGAGCCGTAATTCATACGGATGAACAGCCGCTTATCGGCATATCCTCAACCGGCGTCAGGAACAGAGTCCGGGAGGGAAAATCGATCAGATACCTTGTAACGGAACCTGTTGAAAAATATATTTCCGGCAAGGGTTTGTACATTTAGAATATTCTTCTTTAAAAATTGGTAATAATAGTAGTATAATAGGTATTATTATTCAATCATAAAGCATGGTGCGGTCGTTGATTCAAGGAAAATCAATAGTAAAGATTGACAAATGTGGAATGATATGGTAATATTGTATGGTGACATTTTGTTATCAGCAAAGTGTATGTGAGGTGTGTGTGATATGAATATTGAAGAACTTAAAGGTATACTCGAGGCCGACCTTATCCCCAAAAGGTTCATACATTCTTTAAATGTGGCTAATACTGCCGCAAAGCTTTCGTCGCGCTACGGCCAAGACGGAGGTAAGGCTGTGGTTGCCGGACTATTGCACGATTATGCGAGGGATGTGAGAAATTGGGATATGGTGCCGCTTTGCGAGCAGTATGGGGTTCAAACTGACGAGATCACACGCAGTCAGCCCGAATTGCTTCATGGACCTTTGGCGGCCGCTATTGTCCATGAGAAATTCGGCATCGACGACCCGGATATTCTGAACGCGATACATTATCATACCACCGGACGCGGGAATATGAGTACTCTGGAGAAGATAATCTTTATCTCCGATTATATCGAACCCGGAAGGATCTTCCCCGGCGTTGACGAGATAAGGAAGGTTGCATTCTCGGATATTGACGCCGCAATAATCATCGCTCTTGACAGCACGATAAAATATGTCATCAAAAAAGGGGCCCTTATCCAGCCCGATTCAATTGAAGCGCGGAATTTTATAATTGCCGGTAAACGTATTGCTCCAGGCAACAATCAGAGTATCCCCGGCCAGCCTCAGACAAATTACAGGAACCATCAGTACCAGAATCAGCAGTACCAAAGTCAGCAGTATCCGGCTCAACAGTATCCGGCCCAACAGCACCAAGGCCGCAGGTATCAGGCTCATCAGCATCAGAACCGCCAGTTTCAAAATCATCAGTTCCAGAGCCAATATTAGGGCTAATTCATTGCCAAAATCAATTTATCCACACAAGATATCCTTTTAGTGGTATAATAATTAATCAAAGTTCAGAACCTGTCTGTGACGGAGGTTGATTTCAGGACAGCATGAGGCTGCGTGAATTGATTGTTGGCATATTGGATTCGAAAAAGGCAAAACAGATAAGTGTGATAGATATAAGCGGCATCTCCATACTGGCCGATTGCTTCATCATTTGCACAGGAACATCCGCCACCCATGTAAAGGCGCTGGCGGACGAGCTGGAAACGAAGCTTGAAGAGGCCGGCATAAGGCGTTCCCATTGCGAAGGATATGACAGCGCGAATTGGATACTTGCGGATTATGGGGAAGTAGTCGTCCATATATTCAGGGAGGACGACAGGAAGTTCTATAACCTTGAAAGGCTTTGGGCGGACGGTAAAGTCGAGCTTGGAACATAAAAACGAGCTTGGAATATGAAAAAGGAAGTGTACATCAATGGAAGACGTATGTCCTTTCGGCGAATATGATCCTAAACGGATCGAGAAAAAGTGGCAGGATACCTGGGAAACAGAGAAGCCATTCCGTGCGGGCGATGATCAGGCAAAACCCAAATTTTACTCGTTGATCGAATTCCCTTATCCTTCGGGCGAGGGGCTGCATGTCGGACACCTCAGACCTTATACCGCTCTCGATATAATCTCGCGCAAGAGACGGCTGCAAGGGTATAATGTGCTTTTCCCGGTCGGTTGGGATGCGTTCGGCCTGCCGACGGAAAACTACGCCATAAAAAACAAGATCCATCCTAAGAAGGTGACGGAGCGTAATGTCAACAGGTTCAAAAACCAGATCAAGTCGCTCGGCCTTTCATTCGACTGGTCAAGGGAAATAAATACGACCGACCCCGAATATTACAAGTGGACGCAGTGGATATTCCTCAAGCTTTTTGAAAAAGGCCTCGCTTACAAAAAAGAGGCGCCGATCAACTGGTGCACCGATTGCAAAGTCGGGCTCGCCAATGAGGAGGTCGTCAACGGCGTCTGCGAGCGTTGCGGCGGCGAGGTCATAAAAAAGGTCAAGAACCAATGGATGCTGAAGATTACGGATTATGCGGAAAAACTGATAAACGACCTGGATACCGTTGACTTTCTGGAACGTATAAAAATTCAGCAGATAAACTGGATAGGCCGTTCAGAGGGCGCGGAGGTGGATTTCCGGATCGACGGCGATTGCAGCAATTGCAGTAATTACAGCATAAGAGTTTATACCACGCGGCCTGATACGCTTTTCGGCGCTACGTACATGGTTGTGGCGCCCGAGCATCCCTTGCTGGATATGTATAAAGACAGGATTTCCAATATTGGCGAGATCAGGGATTACAGGGATATCGCCAACAGGAAATCGGACTTTGAGCGTACAGAACTGGTCAAAGAAAAAACAGGCGTTGAGATAAAGGGCATCCGCGCAATAAATCCCGTCAACGGTAAGAGCATACCCATATGGGTTTCGGATTATGTCCTGATGTCCTACGGAACGGGGGCCATTATGGCCGTACCCGGACATGATACGCGCGACTGGGAGTTTGCGCGCAAGTTCGGCCTTCCCGTCATTGAGGTCGTCAAGGGCGGCGATATAGAAAAAGAGGCGTTTGTAGATATCGAGACCGGGACGATGGTGAATTCCGGTTTTCTGGACGGCCTTGAAGTAAAGGCCGCCAAGGAGCGGATCACTGATTGGCTCGAAGAGAAGAAGTGCGGCGTGAGGAAAGTCAATTATAAGCTGAGGGATTGGGTGTTTTCCCGCCAGAGATACTGGGGTGAGCCAATCCCGTTGATTTATTGCGAAAAATGCGGCTGGGTGCCTGTCCCTGAGGACGAGCTCCCCTTGCTGCTGCCTGAGGTTGAGAGCTATGAACCCACATCCAGCGGCGAATCACCCCTGGCCAACATGACGGAATGGCTTGAGACCACATGCCCGAAGTGTGGGGGCAAGGGTCGGAGGGAGACCGATACGATGCCGCAGTGGGCAGGGTCGTCATGGTATTTTCTCCGTTACATCGATCCCAAAAACGACAGGGAGTTTGCCAGCGAGCGCAACATAAAGTACTGGATGCCTGTAGACTGGTACAACGGCGGCATGGAGCATACGACGCTCCACTTGCTGTATTCAAGGTTCTGGCATAAATTCCTGTATGACAACGGATATGTGTCAACGCCCGAGCCATACCGCAAGAGGACGTCGCACGGGATGATCCTCGGTGAGAACAACGAAAAGATGTCCAAATCGAGGGGCAACGTCGTGAATCCCGATGACGTCGCCGCCGAATATGGCGCCGATACTCTCAGGATGTACATCATGTTCATCGGTGATTTTGAGAAAGCCGTACCATGGTCGCAGAACGGGGTGAAGGGGTGCCGGCGCTTCCTCGAGCGTGTCTGGAAATTGCCCGCGATGCTTACCGATAGTCAGGATTTGAGCTGCGGCGCAGACGGAGCCGCTTATTCGCCGGAGCTTGAATCGGCCATGCACAGGACCATAAAAAAAGTAAGCGAGGATATAGAGCAGCTCAAGTTCAATACGGCTATTGCCAGCATGATGAGCCTCGTGAATGACTTTTACGCTCTGGAGAAGATAAACAGGGCGGAATTAAAGACTTTCCTGATACTGTTAAATCCCTTTGCGCCGCATATTTCCGAAGAGATGTGGCAATTGTGCGGATATCCCGGCGTTCTGAATCAGCAAGCCTGGCCGGCGTGGGACGAAAGCAAGACAACCGAGCGCCAGGTCGAGATCGCGGTCCAATTGAATGGCCGGGTGCGTGAACGCATCTTCATCGCAACCGGGCTTGACCGTGCTTCGGCCGAGCAGACGGCGCTGCGGCATGAAGCGGTCAAGGCGTTGATACAGGGCAAACAGATCGTGAAGGTCATTACCGTTCCCGATAAACTGATAAATATAGTTGTGAAATAGTAGTTGTTAAATAATATTTTTGATGTTAGATTTTTTGATTATTTTATAAAGCGGGTCGTATCAATTGTTAATAGATGAATCAAATATACGAAAGACAGTAATAAAGCTTTCCACGCCGGCAGTCATCGAGCAGACGCTGTTCATGGTGGTCGGCGTCGTTTCCACCATCCTTGTAGGGCGTATCGGCAAATCGGCGATTTCAGCCGTAGGTCTAATAGTTGCGCTGACAAATATAATCATGGTAGTATTTGTAGCCCTCTCGACCGGAGGGACGGTGGTCGTAGCGCGCCTCATCGGAGAAGGCCGGAGCGACAAGGCCAAAAGCACTGTCGTTATGGCGGCTTTGGTCGGAGCGGTCTTTTCTGTCATTATAATGG
>CAZCKQ010000032.1:0-12321 GCA_964499315.1 uncultured Eubacteriales bacterium
TTCAAGCGTTTGTATCGTCTTTCCCATCAGTATGACTTTTGCGACGGCAGTGGCATCAAAGACCCTGTAAGAGATATCCGCCGCATCAATTCCATATCCCATCAGTTCTGCCGCTGCCAGGTGAGTTTCAGGAGTCGTGTTCTCAAACCTGAAACCTCCCGTATCTGTTGTAATGGCCGTATAAAGGCATTCTGCAATAGCTTTGTCAATACCTGCCCCTAATTCCTTTATTATTTGAAAAACAATCTCTCCTGTTGCCGAATACTCAGGTGATACCGCATTAATATCAGCAAATAACGTATTAGTGCCGTGATGATCTATGTTTATCTTCATTTTCTGAGTGCAGAATAATTCCGAGCGTTTGCCAAGCCTGTCCAGATCAGCGGCATCAATTGCAATCGCAATATCAAATGCTTTTTGGCACTCAACGGGATCGTCACATATGAGATCCATACCCGAAAGGAATGAACAGTTATCGGGAACAGGTTCTTCAATACAGATGCAGACATGTTTTGACGGATTTATTTTCTTTATCGCCATTCCAAGCGCAAGTGCAGACCCAATGGTATCACCGTCCATAAAGATATGCGGGAGGATTAGAACGCTTTCAGCTTTTTTAATATTTTCGCAAACCAGATTTTTATGTTTTATCATGCATGATCTTGTTAATCAATTTTGATATATATACCCCATGTTCGATAGATTTATCAATCTCAAACTGCAGTTCAGGGATATACCTAAGTTTCACAGCCTTCCCCACAGCCCGCCTGATGAATCCCGCAGCGCTCCTCAACGCTTCGATAGCATCCAGACGCTCCTTATCACCTCCGAATACGCTGATATACACCTTCGCATACCTCAGGTCCCGTGTGACTTCGACTGAAACAACGCTGGTCAACTCAGGAAGCCGGGGGTCTTTCATTTCTTCCCTTATTATCCTACTGATTTCCTTTTTTATTTCACCCGATATCCGGTCCGTCCTGTTCACCAATTTATCCACCTCCGGAAACCAGTATTTATTGCGCTACCTCTTCCATTTCATATGATTCTACAATTTCCCCTTCGCTGATATCATTATACTTCTCAATGGACAATCCGCATTCAAATCCCTGAAGGACTTCTTTGGCGTCATCCTTGAAACGCTTCAGCGATGCAAGCTTTCCTTCGTAGATGACTATCCCGTTTCTGACCAACCTGATATCAGAGTTTCTGGTAATCTTTCCATCCAACACCTGGCAGCCCCCAATGACACCTACGCCTGAAATCTTGTAGATATGCCGCACTTCGGTATGCCCGGTCACCACTTCTTTGAAAGACGGTTCCAGCATGCCCTTCATCGCGTCCTGTATATCCTGGATAGCATTATATATTATCCTGTAAAAACGCAGATCAACCTTGACGCTTTCCGCCAACTCCGCGACATTCAAGGCAGGTCTGACGTTAAATCCGATTATGATCGCATTAGAAACCTCCGCCAGTCTGACATCGGATTCGGTGACAGCTCCGACACCGCCATGGATGATTCTCACACGAACCTCTTCGTTGCTGAGCTTCTCCAGAGACTGCGCGATTGCTTCAACTGAGCCCTGGACATCGGCCTTTATTATAATATTCAGCTCTTTAACCTTGCCTTCCTTAATCTGGTCGAACAACGCGTCCAGTGATACCCTCGGGGCAGTCTTCAGGTGCTCTTCCCTCTGCTTCGCTTTTCTCTTTTCAGCCAATTGCTTCGCTACTCTCTCATCCTTGATGGCATAAAAAATCTCCCCGGCTTCAGGCACCTCAGGCAACCCAATGATTTCAACAGGTACAGAAGGACCGGCGCTCCTGACAGATGCTCCCTTGTCGCTGATCATTGCCCTTATCCTTCCGACTGTAGTACCGGTAACAATGGAATCACCAACGTTCAAAGTCCCTCTCTGCACAAGTACCGTGGCGATCGGCCCGCGGTTCTTATCCAGTTTGGCTTCTATTATGGTACCTTTAGCCTGTCTGTGAGGATTAGCCTTAAGTTCCATAACATCTGCCGTAAGCAGTACCATTTCAAGCAGACGGTCGATATTGACCCTTTTTTTGGCTGAAACCGGTTCAAATATCACATCGCCGCCCCATTCTTCCGGAACTAGCCCGTATTCGGTAAGCTGCCTTTTTACTTTTTCGACATCGGCTTCGGGTTTATCAATCTTATTCAATGCGACGATAATTGATACATTTGCAGCTTTGGCATGATTTATTGCCTCTACGGTCTGAGGCATAACTCCATCCTCAGCAGCCACGACAAGTATGGCGATATCGGTGACCCGGGCGCCTCTTGCCCGCATAGCGGTGAATGCTTCGTGACCGGGGGTATCAAGGAAGGTAATATTCCTGTTGTTGATATTTACCATGTAAGCGCCGATATGCTGCGTAATCCCTCCGGCTTCATCATCTATTACATTTGTCTCCCTGATTGCATCAAGCAACGATGTCTTACCATGATCGACATGTCCCATGACTACGACTACCGGCGGTCTGCTGACCAATTTTTCAGGATCATCTTCGGAATCGTCAAAAAGAATATCCTCCTCTGTGATGACCACCTGCTTCTGGGTCTTTACACCAAACTCATCCGCAATCAATGTCGCCGTATCAAAATCCACTTCCTGGTTGAGGTTGGCCATAATGCCCAAGCCCATAAGTTTTTTAATAACCTCTGTCGAAGTCTTTTTCAAAGCCTCGGATAATTCTTTGACAGTAAGGGTCTCAGGTATCGTGATGCTGGTCAATACCGCTTTTGCCGGGATATGCTTCTGCTCATACCTGGTCTTCAAATCCTTTTTACTCTTAGTTGGCTTTTTGCTTTTTATTACATCGCTGTCAAATAATTCATCCAGCACAAAATCATCGGAAAGGACTTCAGTCAATTGCTTCTTTTCCGCCATCAGATTCTGGGGTTTGATTTTTTTAGCTTTGGGCTGCACCAGACTTTTAACTGCTTCCTTACGCTGCTCTTTTCTTGCAAATTCGCTTGTCTGAGCCTTATCACCAAAGGTTTTGCGCGCTTCATTACGCTCAACGGGAACACCGGGCTTTGCAGCCTGTGGGAAATCGTATCTGGGACGGTCCTGGGGTTTCGACGGCGCCCGAACAGGACCGGCAACTTTCTTATCGGGTCTGCTACCGGCCCGATCGCGATACTCCGGCTTGTCGGTCCTCTTTACAGGCCTTGCATCACGCCTTGAGTCGGGCCTCGAGCCGGGCCTCGAGTCGGGCCTTGAATCGGTCCTTGAAACAATCCTTGAATCCGGCCTTAAGCCGGGTTTTGCATCGCGTCCCTTATCCGGTCCAACAACCGGTCTCGTATCGGGTTTGGCCACAGGTCCCGCATTTGTCGCAACTTCAGGCCTCAGCCTTGCATCCGGTCTGGCCTTTGAATCATTATCAAGCACCGGCGCCGGTGTTTTAAGCGGGGCCGATACAGGTTGCTCGGCAGAGACGGTATCCTTCTTAATCTCGGCTACATTTACCGCAGGTTTTACATGTTGCTGCAGTTCCTGAAGCTTGACATCCGCCGGTTCTTCTTTCGGCGGCAATTGCGTGGCTTGCAGTTCACTCTTGGGAGGCAACGGCTTATCAACCACAGATACCTTTTGAGGCTGCTGCGCCCTTGATGATTCCTGGCTTTTGAAAGGTCTGTGTTCCTTTCTGTAATCCAGACTGGTATCTCTTGTAAAGCCTGCCCTCAGGCCGGTATTGGCATCAGCTATCCTTACGACATCCTGCCTGCGCAGTCCTCCTCCATATTGGCCGCCGCTTTTATTTGAAGGCGCGGAGTTATAATAATCATCCTTCGTATCGATTATAACCTTTGTCTTTCTAATGATTCTCGGAGCATTCCTCATATCTCTGCGGATATCTTTTACCGGTCCGTTAGCCGGTTCGGGCTTAGGCGGCTGCGCAGGCTTCGGCTGCGCGACAGCTGCCGCGGCAGGCTTTTCAGCCTCAGCCTTATCAACTTCCTCATGCTTTATTACCCCGATATGATTAAACAAAGCCTCAAGTTCATGATCCTCCAGATAACTCATATGATTCTTCACAATGATATTTATCTCAGCCAGCTTTTCCATCAGCCGTTTGCTGTTGGTGTTCAATTCCTTGGCCAGCTCATATATCCTTGTTTTCTGCATCAGCTACACCCCCATATCAGAATGGAGATCTTCCAATCGATCCCGCAATTTATTGTAAACATCTTCAATAACCCGACATTCGAACGCTTTATCAATTCCTCTTCCCTTTCTGACTTTATCAAAACATTGCAGGCTCCTGCAAATATAAGCGCCTCTTCCAGGCCTTTTGCCTGTTAAATCCAGGAGAACATCTCCATCTTTATCCTTTACTATCCGTACAAGTTCTTTTTTAGGTTTCATTTCCCGGCACCCCAGACACATTCTGACGGGAGCCTTTTTATGTTTCACTATGACCTCCGAAAATAACTTTATTCCTCTTGAGTTTCGTCGGCTGCTTGGTCGACTGGTTCGTCGACTGGTTCGTCGATTGGTTCGTCGATTGTTTCGTCGACTGTATCGTCTACTGCTTCACCATCTGCCTGGTCGACTGTTTCGTCAATCGCTTCGTCGTCTGCTTCGTCGTCTGTTTCGTCCTGCGCCTCGTTATAATTGAGCAATTGCTCCTCTATCATAGCCCTGAACTGCGACTCGCTCTTAATGTCAATTTTCCATCCGGTAAGCTTCGCGGCTAGCCTTGCATTCTGCCCTTCCTTACCAATAGCCAGCGACAATTGATAATCCGGAACTATCACCCTGGCAGTCTTGGATTCTTCATCAGTATCGACGCGAAGGACCTTCGCCGGGCTGAGGCTGCTCGATATGAACTCTTCAGCGCTGCTGCTCCATTTGATGATGTCGATTTTCTCGCCCTTCAATTCGTCAACTATCGCCTGTACCCGTGTTCCCTTCTGGCCCACACAGGCTCCGATAGGATCCACATTAGCGTCTCTTGACGATACGGCTATCTTGGTTCTTGATCCCGGCTCCCTTGAAATGCTTTTTATATCCACTATGCCTTCGTGGATTTCCGGCACTTCAAGCTCAAAAAGTCTTCTCACCAGACCGGGGTGAGTCCGCGAGACAATAATCTGAGGACCTTTGGGTGTTTTCCTCACCTCAATAATATACGTCTTAAGCCTTTCGTTGAAATGGTAAACCTCACCCGGGGCTTGTTCGACAGGAGGAAGCACCGCTTCAGTCCTTCCAAGATCGATGATGATATTCCTGCGTTCCATTCTCTGGACTATGCCGGTTACAATATCATCTTCCTTGTTATAATATTCATCGAAGATGATCCCCCGCTCGGCTTCCCTTATCCTTTGAACAACGACCTGCTTTGCCGTCTGAGCGGCAATTCGCCCGAATTTCTTAGGCGTTACCTCAATCTCCGCAATATCTTCCTCTTCAAGATTTTCATTTATTTTCTTCGCATCAGCAACCGATATATCAACAAGGTGATTCTCAGGCGCGGATGTAACCTTCTTGAGCGCAAACACCTTGACATCGCCGGTTTGTCTGTCTATAGCGATCTTCACGTTCTGCACCGAACCAAAGTTCCTTTTATAAGCCGACAGTAAAGCAGCTTCTATTGTCTGCATCAAAATTTCTTTATTTACCCCTTTTTCCCGCTCGAGTTGGTCAAGCGCATGTATCAGCTCAACGCTCATTTCTACAACCTCCTCTAAAACACAATCGGTTATTCAGCCCGATTTCTTCATCAAAGTTTGATTACCCTCTTAGTTACAGCCACATCGCACTGCTTGAAGGTCAACCTTCCATGTTCTCCATTATCTATAACGATACATCCATCGATTAAGCCAACAAGAGTTCCTTCATACATCTTTTTACCGTTCAACGCTTTATAAAGCCGCACCTCAACCGGCTCGCCGCGATATCTTGCAAAATCGGCGTCCCTCTTCAGCGGACGCTCGCCTGGTGAAGAAACCTCAAGGTAGTACCTCTGATCGATAATATCAAGGTCTTCCATCCTTCTGTCAAGTTGCTCGCTTACCATCTGACAATCATCTATGGTGACGCCTCCGGCTTTATCGATATAAATCCTTAAAAACCAGTCGCGTCCTTCCTTGACATACTCCACATCAACCAGGTCAATTCCGATCGCCCCGGTTATAGGTAACGCAATATCAGTTACAGCTTGCTCTATATTCTGCCTGTTCATCACATTGCTCCCCGACAGTGCGTAAATTGGTTTATAATACGGAAAGAGTGGGTTCTGCCCACTCTTTTCCGTAAAGGTTCTTATTTGCTTAAGCCCAAAAGCTATTATAGCATTAAAGCATTTAATTATCAACATCTTGTGCTAAACTTTTAACTTCTTCAACAAGCCTCTCTACGATGCATTCCGGTTCGACCCTGCCGACTATCACGCCTTTCCTGAATAATAAAGCGAATCCATCTCCTCCCGCAATACCCGTATCTGCTTCTGAAGCTTCGCCGGGCCCGTTGACAGCGCAACCCATTATTGCCACTTTAATTCTTGAGTTGATCTCCATGTTTTTCAACGCATCTTCAACCTGAGATGCTATGCCTGCAATATCTATCCGGCACCTGCCGCAGCCCGGGCAGCTTATCAATTCCACACCCGTCCTGTCGAGATCCAGCGCCCGCAGTATCTCGCGTCCGGCCAACACCTCGTCGACCGGGTCTCCGGTTAATGAAACGCGTATCGTATCACCGATACCGTCTGCAAGAAGCGCGCCTATCCCTATGCAGGATTTGACGGTGCCTTTGTATTTTGTCCCCGCTTCGGTAACCCCGAGGTGCAGCGGAAGATCCGTCCTGACGGCAAGCAGTCTGTATGCATCTATCGTTGTGCGCACACTTGGTGATTTCACAGAGAGCACGATATTTTCGAACCCGAAATCACGGAAAACACCGGCTTGCCCTGATACGCTCTCAACCATTGCCTCGGCGGTAGGCCCGCCGTATTTTAGGTATAATTGTTTTTCAAGGGATCCCGAATTGACCCCGATCCTTATAGGTATGCCCATTCTACCCGCCTCTGCGGCAATATCCCTAAGCTTGTCCGAATCGGCTATATTACCGGGATTGATTCTTATTTTATCCACCCCGGCCTGTATGGATTTCAGAGCCAGTCTGTAATCGAAATGGATGTCAGCCACAACCGGTATATGTACGGATTTTTTAATGGCAGACAAAGCATCAGCCGCTTCGGCATCAGGGACCGCTACCCTGACCAGATCGCACCCGGCGTCTTCAATCCGCCGGATCTGATCGACCGTCGCCGCGATATCCCTTGTATCTGTCTTTGTCATCGATTGGACTGCTACGGGCGCATTTCCGCCAATCCTGATCCCACCGACCCTGATCTCCCGGGCAATTCTTCGCTTCGTCATATTTCAGCCGCTGACCACCCTTATAATATCGTTATATAATGTAAAAATGGCAAGAGCTATCAGCAATACGAATCCTACCATAGTGATAAAAGCTTCCCGTTCCGGCGGAATCGGCTTCTTCCTCACTGCTTCTACGAGGGCGATGACTATCTTGCTTCCGTCCAATGCAGGAAAGGGTATGAGGTTCGTCGCGCCCAAAGCCGTACTGATAAATGCGGTGATGCTCATAAGGTTGAGTATGACCATTGCAAACGTGGGGCTTTGCTGCACAACGCTGCTCATGGTACTCACAATGCCAACAGGACCCATCATCTGACTGATGGAAACCTTGCCCGTAATAAGCCATACAAGGCTGTACGCCACACTCCTGACAGTCGACCAGGTGAAACTGACTGAGTAACCGATAACATCAAAAAGATTGCCTCGCTCATGCGCAAAATCAAAACCGGCATAGTACTGCTCGGGAGTCTTCTCCGGTTTCGGGGTAACGGTAAAACCAAAAGTCTCGCCGTTTCTTGAAACGACTACATTAACCGGCTTATCACGATTCGAAGCCATAAAGTCATCTATATTTTTTTTACTTGATATTTCGGTATCATTAAGTCTAATAATCCTGTCGTTGCTTAAAAGACCCGCTATTTCCGCCGGAGTGCCATGAAATACTTCGCCTATGACATTCGATTCGCTCCCCTCGGGTTGTTTTACAGAAAAACCGAACAGGTATCTTGTCTGTTCAGGGATGTGCTTCGGGTCGATAGGCAAACTCATGACCTTGCCGTCCCTGTACACTTCAATATCTGCATGCCTGCCTTTGCCGACATACATGAACTGAATGAGATCCATGGGCTGGTATATCCTCTTGCCGTCATATCTCGCAACAATGTCGCCTGATTTTAAACCCGCTTCAAATGCCGGCGATCCGGAAACAACAGTGTTTATCCTTGTCGTATTGTAACCTGTGAAGGAAAAGACTATGAAAAGGACTATCAATGCAAATAAAAGATTTGCCATAGGTCCCGAAACAGCAACAACGGCTCTGACCCAGGGAGGTTTGCTATTGTACGACATCTCGCTTACAGCCGCTTCGTCCTCGCCCTCCATCTTGACATACGCAAGGATCGGGAAAAGCCTGAGCGAATAAACAGTGCCGCCCCACTTAAAACTGAATAATTTCGGCCCCACAAAAAGTGAGAACTCGTTCACTTTGATACGTGAGAGCTTTGCGGCTATAAAATGGCCAAGTTCATGTATGATGATTATCACGTTAAAGGCTAAAAACGCAAGAAAAAGATTCATCTCAACCTCCGGGGGGCATTGATCCGTTCGATTATCCTGACAGCCTCCTCGCGCGAGCGTTCGTCGGCTGCAACTATTTCATTTATTCCGGATATTCCGGGATTATTATCTGCAGAATGCAAATCCATTACTCGTTTAATAACTTCAGGTATATCATGGAAACTTAATTCGCCTTCAAGGAAGGATCTTACGGCGATCTCATTCGCCGCGTTCATGACGGCAGGCATTGTACCGCCTGCCTCAAGCGCATCATAGGCAATCCTGATACAGGGAAACGTCTTGTGGTCGGGTTCATGAAAAGTCAGACCACCGCATCCTGCCAGGTCGAGCGTGCGGGAAACCGGGCCCCTGCAACGTTCCGGCCATGTCAATGCATATTGTATCGGAAGCCGCATGTCGGGAATCGCCATCTGCGCAATGACCGAACCATCAACATATTCCACCATAGAATGTATGATGGATTGGGGGTGGATCAGAACTCTGATATTTTTTAACGCGATGTTGAACAACCACCTGCTTTCTATTACCTCCAGACCTTTGTTCATAAGTGTGGCCGAGTCTACTGTGATTTTTCTACCCATCTTCCAGACAGGGTGTTTTAAAACCTGCTCCTTTGTGATATTGCGGAGAGATCGGCTGTCAGCCCCCCTGAATGGTCCTCCTGAAGCAGTCAATATGATCCCGGAAACATCTTTTTTTCTATTGCCGCACAGGCATTGGAATATGGCGGATTGTTCGCTGTCAACCGGAACAAGCTTGCTTTTGCCGCGTTTTATCTCTGCGGCCAGCAGCGGTCCCGCGGCAACTATAGCTTCCTTGTTTGCCATCGCTATCCTTTTACCAGAGGCCGCTGCCTTTAATAACGGCTCAAGCGCCGCAAGGCCTACCACCGCCATCACTACGGTATCAACGCACTGTAATGAAGCAATCTGCCCCATTCCATCCGACCCGCAGAGTATTTCGGTTTTTGGTATATCGGGCAATATCCGAAGCTTCTGCGCAAGTGAGCTGTTCCCTACACAAACAACATCAGGTCTGAATTCTCTGATTTGGGCCGCAAGCATATCGATATTCTCGTTGGCTCCCAATCCTGCGACCCTGACACCAAGTCCCTTTGCCACTTCAAGCGCCTGTATGCCTATTGAACCTGTCGACCCGAGGACTGCTATGCTTTTCACCATAATACCAATGCACCCAAATAAAAATATATAAGCGGAGCAATAAAAATAATGCTGTCAAAACGATCCATTATACCGCCATGCCCTGGAAGGATTCCGCCATAATCCTTCACACCGGCATATCTTTTCACCGCTGAAGCGGCAAGGTCGCCCAACTGGGAAACAATGCCTGTTATTATTCCGATAATCAAGAAATGCAGCTGCGGCGAAATAGACAGAAAGCCATACAAGGACACAAGCACGACCGACGCAGCGAAACCGGCGATTGAACCTTCCACCGTCTTTTTCGGACTTATTTCCGGGATAAGTTTACGCTTTCCAAACTTTCTGCCTGCAAAATACGCAAATGTATCGGCGGACCATGCGCCGATGAAAACCAGCCAGATGGAACTCTCGCCTCCCGGCATGTTACGGATGAGTACGAGGAAAGACAACATAAAAGGTATAAAAAAGATACCGCCCAATGTCAATGCCGCATCGATGAATCTGAACTTATTTCTATTGAAAACGACAAGTAAGAGCAAGACAAACACCTGAATAAAGATGACTAACAGCAAGCCAAGGAAAACGCCCGAGCTCACACCGGCCAGCGGGTCAAAATCAAAGAAGCCCGCAAGAGCGACAAATATGCAATTCACCAAACTCACCGGTAATGAAGGCGAATAACCTGCTTTCTTAAATGATGCGTGGAATTCGATAAGCGCAGCAGCGGATAATAATGCAGTTGCTATTGAAAAGACAGCTCCGCCTGCGCAGGTTACTGCAAACAGGGCGGCAAGCCCGATTACAGCGGTTAAAACCCTCGTTCCGAGCAATCAAACACCTCCAAAACGTCTTTTTCTCGCGGCGAATTCGGTAAGCGAATCAATTAGTTCTTCTTTTCTGAAGTCAGGCCATAAGGTATCGGTGAACACCATCTCGGTATATGCCATCTGCCATAGCAGGAAATTACTGATCCGTTTTTCCGCCCCCGTTCTTATCAAAAGGTCAGGTTCGGGTATGCCGGCGGTGTAAAGGTATTTACCGAACAACTCTTCATTCAGGGCATCCGGCTGGATTGCGCCCGATTTCACATCGGATGCCATACGTCTTACGGCATTGGTTATCTCATCCCGCCCGCCGTAATTGATGGCAAAGATGAGATTCAAACCGTTTTTGCCGCTGGTGTATTGTTCGGCATGCGTAATCTGCCGCTGCAAATACTCTGATAAATCGGACCTGTTGCCGATGACCCTGATCCTCACATCGCTGCCTTCGATTTCCTTTTCGACATTTGCCAGAAATCTGCCTAGCATCTCCATCAGAAAATCGACTTCATTCGCGGGCCTTTTCCAATTTTCTGTCGAAAACGTATAAATCGTAAGATACCTGATGCCTACCGCGGAACAATTCTTTACAAGTTCCCTGATCCTGTCCGCACCTTCGCTATGTCCCGTACTTCTCGGCAACTTGCGTCCCGATGCCCACCGTCCGTTACCGTCTGGTATTATCGCGACATGCACGGGCAATACGGTCAATTTGTTTTTAACCAGCCGTTTCATCGATCCTCCGGAACAAACCGGATGCGGGTTTCGGGCTGTGGTTCGGCAATAATGAGTTTCGGACTGCCGTCCTGCAGCCTGTCGACCCTCAACACCCTGCAATCATCATGTATCTTAGCATTAAAAACTCGTGGCGGGGAAGTCATTTCAACTTCATAAGTAAAATATCCGAGAGCCTTCAATTCATCTCCGGCGTCTTTCAGCCTGAAACCAATTATCCTGTCAATAATAATCAAACCTCCAGGATTTCCTTGTCCTTTGCCTCTATTATCCTGTCAATATCCGAAATATATTTGTCAGTGAGATTCTGTACGTCCTTTTCCATATCTTTCAGATCATCTTCGGTAATCTCAGATTTCTTTTTTAAACTCTTAAATTCTTCGATAGCATCGCGGCGTATTGTCCTGATAGCTACTTTAGCTTCTTCACCATGTCTTTTCACGACCTTGGTCAGCTCAAGCCTGCGTTCCTCGGTCAATGTCGGGAATATCAGCCTTATGACCTTTCCGTCATTTATCGGGTTGATGCCGATATCCGATTTCTGAATCGCCTTTTCTATTTCCTTTAGCATCTTTGTATCCCAAGGCTGAATAACTATGGTCCTGGCTTCGGGCACCATCACGTTGGATATCTGGTTGACAGGAGTCGGAACACTGTAGTAATCAACAATGATTTTGTCCAGGAGCGCTGGATTTGCCCGTCCCGCCCTGAGGCCTGACAGGTCCTCTTTGAGTATGGCAAGCGTTTTCTTCATTTTCTCTTCGATTGCTTTGTATTCTTCTTTTTGCATAACTTTATCCCTCCTACTACGGAAATAAAATATATATTCAGCTTATCGAAGTACCAATGTCCTCGCCGTAAATCACCCTGACCATGTTATCGG
>CAZCKQ010000033.1:0-12314 GCA_964499315.1 uncultured Eubacteriales bacterium
ATCAGCTCGCCTTCAAACATGAGCAATCCGGCAATAGCCGTATTACGGAGATTATCCGGGGTATCGGAAGATGAACGGGTATTGCGCACAATGCTGGCGAGCCCTAGAGCCGATTCGCACAGATGCTGGAACTTCTTTTTTATATCACGGTTACCCGTCCTGTTTATTTGGTCTATCCTTCTGAATTCTTCATTGAAATTGACTGAAGCGATTCTATCTGCCGACCTGATGTTCATCCCGCTGCCGACAGCAAAGACAAATTCGTCGGATATGCCTTGAAATGAGGTTTGGATACTTTCGACATCATGTTCCCCGGTAAACTGTCCGCCAAGATAAAAACTTTCTTCATTACGGGCATACAACATACCGGTGCGTGAAATAACAGTAGCGGAAAGCCTGGTCACTTCTTCCAACGCTATTCCTCCTTTGTATAATTATCAGAGTGCAAATTATCAGCGTGCAACCCCCGCAAGATGCGGACTGCTACTTTTAGTCCCAATACCGGAAGCAGCGAAATAGGACTTCAATGGTTCCAGGCAATAATCGATCCAGCCCTGCCTATACCCTTTCCCCTGCCCTTTTGGTATACCGGTTTGCCTGAGGGTCACCCTGGTGCCTTCTGCAACTTCATCAAGCATTATTTCCAGTCTTGTATCAGCATTCCTGAATGAATGATCCTGCGGCCTCCATGCCTGGACAATGCGCCTGTAAGGCTCCAGTTCAAGCGTTCGTCCGCTCATATATCCGCTTCCCGCAACAAAGACACCACCAAAACTGCTGTGATTTGTGTTTATCATCCATGCCTGGTATATCTGTTCGGGACTTGCCGGTATAACCACCGAAAGATTAATTGACTCAGTTGACATCATTAACTCCCTTAAACATAAAATAATAAAACATACCTGCAGCATTATTGGTTTTGCAAAAAGTATATTTATTTATTTTATCTTTTGAAAGAGTATGCTGCACCTGCGTCGCGAAATCTTCTGCTATATTTTATCATATGCCGTACTGTTTGTACACTTTCAAAAAAATAATAATTTGAACGATTTTTGAAATAATAGATGTAGCAAATACACTATAAAAGGAGCGCGCGAATATGCAATTCATCCTTCAAATAATGAGCAGGCGAAAGCTTTTGCTCGTACTGATAGGGCTTCTGATAGCCGGATTGGCGGTATTATTCTTCTTAACGAGGCAGAATATGGGGAAGGTACCTTCGAGGGGCGTATTCATAATGGGAAGGATGATACGGTAACGATGATTTCAAACAAATCACCGTCAGAATACAGGGATTATGCCGAAAAGAAATCGCCGCACTCCGATCTGCTGCTCAACATGTCGAGGGCTTTTCTTGTGGGCGGCCTGATCTGCGTTATCGGGCAGCTTATTTCAATGCTTCTGAAGAGCGCCGGACTTGGGACCGATGAGTCCGCAGCCACTACTTCCATCATCCTAATTTTTACCGGGGCGTTCCTGACCGGGATCAATGTGTATGACAATATCGGCCATTATGCCGGGGCGGGCTCGATTGTCCCCATCACAGGTTTCGCCAATTCGATAGTATCGCCTGCAATGGAATTTAAAAAAGAGGGTTACGTCATGGGAGTGGGCGCCAGGATGTTCACTTTTGCCGGACCTGTAATAGTTTATGGCGTGTCGGCGTCTATCGCCGTAGGGCTGATCTATTTCATCGTCAAGCAGATAATACAATAAGCTCGAAAGAAAAAGAGAGAGGAAGAGAAAGAGGTACCGATGGCTGGTAAACGAACAGGCTTATATACGGTAAAATTGGCCGCTCCGCCTTGCATTGCCGCCACAAGCTCGATAGTGGGCCCCAAAGAGGCGCAGGGACCGTTGCGTGAGTATTTCGACCAGTTACTTGATGATGAGATGTGGGGCGAAAAAAGCTGGGAAAAGGCCGAGTCAAAGCTCATAAGCGAAGCACTCTCCAAGTTGCTGACCAACGCCGGTATTTCCTCAGCCGATATCCAGTACGTCATTTCGGGCGACTTGCTGAATCAGTGCATCTCGTCGAGTTTCGGCCTCAAGAAATCCGACATACCCTTCCTCGGAGTATACGGCGCGTGCTCCACAATGGCCGAATCGCTCAGTATAGGCGCAATGATCGTCGACGGAGGGTTCGCCGACAATGTGGCATGTATGACGTCAAGCCACTTCTGCTCGGCTGAAAAACAATTCAGGTTCCCCTTGGAGCTCGGTACGCAAAGGCCGCTTTCATCGCAATGGACCGTCACGGGTGCGGGGGCCGTGCTCCTCGCAAGCGGCGGCCAGGGCCCTTATATAACGCATGTGACGGTCGGCAGGATAGTCGATATGGGAATCAAGGACGCAAACAACATGGGAGCCGCAATGGCGCCTGCAGCAGCCGATACCATAGTGAACCACCTCCGGGATACGGGGCGCAACGCCGAATACTATGACATGATCGTCACGGGCGACCTCGGATTGGTCGGAAGCGAAATATTGAATGAAATGATGTCTGAAGAAGGTTATCCCATAGAACATAAACACAGGGACTGCGGCCTTATGATCTTCGACTGCAAGAAGCAGGACGTGCATTCGGGCGGAAGCGGGTGCGGCTGTTCGGCAACCGTGCTGGCAGGGTATATCAACCACGAACTGGCCACGGGCAGCTTACGCAAAGTGCTGTTCATTTCAACCGGAGCGCTGCTTAGCACCACGAGCTCACAGCAGGGCGAAACCATACCGTGCATAGCGCACGCCGTGGCAATAGAGAAGCAGGTGGATAATAATGGATAAGACATTGCTGTCATTCGTAAGCGCGTTCGTTGTAGGCGGGATATTATGCGCCATAGGGCAGTTGCTCATTAATAAGACTAAACTCACGCCGGCAAGGATATTGGTGATCTATGTGACAGCCGGAGTAGTGCTCACTGCAATAGGCATATATGACAAAATCGTTGAAATCGGAGGGGCAGGCGCTACGGTCCCATTGACCGGTTTCGGCTACAGCCTGGCGCGCGGGGCTTTCAAGGACGTCGATACCTTCGGTATTCTCGGTGCTTTTACCGGCGGCCTCAGATCGACCGCGGCCGGAATATCCGCCGCCATCCTGTTCGGTTATCTCTTCTCGGTGATTTTTTCGTCAAAGGCCAAAAGCTAACGACTCTTTGCCCACTCTATCCCGAAAAGATTCGCAGCCGTATGTCCCATTACCCACTCCCTGTTTTTTGCATCGGGGACGGCCGCTTCTACCCATGCTCTTACTCCGGGCAGGAAATTCCATGGCCAATCACTGCCCATAAGCATCTTATCCGCTCCGAGCACCTCGACGGCCTTTGCAATAGAATACCCCTCCATGGCCGCGGTATCCATGTATACGTTATTGTTCCTCTTGGCTACAAGGATGGCTTCGTCAGCCAGCCATATATTGCCGCCATGACCCATCACGAATGGCACTTCCGGATACGAACGAGCCATTTCTTCAAGTTGAAGCGGGGTTGTAAAGCAGTTGTCACCCATTCCGTGCATAATGACCGGCAGCTTATACTTATCACATACAACCATTAAAGGGTCCAGAAGCGTATGATCTGCATTAGAAAACTGATGCCACCAACCATGGAGCTTCAATCCCCTGATACCCCATTCTTCAACGCTCATTTTGAATTCATCCGCCGCATCGGCTTTTCGCGGATTTATCCAGGCGCAGCTAATGATGCGGTCGGGATTTCTTTTCTGGATCTCTGACTGGTATTTGGCGTCAACATCAAGAAAACCGAAAGTGACGCCCATATCTATTCCGGCATTGTCCATAGCGGCAATATAGTGTTCTGCCGTTCCTTCCGGATTGCTCGCCATTTTTCTGCGAAGCAGCGGATCCTGGATTATTGGTCCTACATGCGCATGTGAATCAATTATCATTTTCACAAAACACCCCGTTTATATTTTAAATAATAACAGCCAATCTCCGTCGCCGCCCATGTTGTATCCGGGGGTTATTATCGGATGTCGATCCGGAATGCAATCATGATAAACACAACTTGTCGGATCAAACCAATATGCTTTTATACCCTTACATAAAAGAGAGAAATCGACTGTGAAGGACAAGCGTTTCGGGATATAGACGACCGCGGCGCTCCCATCCGCCGCCACCGCCGCAGGCAGGTACGCTCCGTCTTCATCAATAATTTTATTCACAAAATGACAGTCAAAGTCAGGGATAAGCTTGTGCCAACCTTCATTTTCAAAGAATCGCCTCAAGTGAGCCATCTGCAGACCTGCCTCTGCTTCAAGCGCCTGTTTCCAGAAACATGTCGACATCCAGATATCGCTATGTCCGTAAGTCTGGCCTGCGGTACCGAGCAGGACACTGGTATATGCGTATTTACGGAGCATAGAGGCGGTTATTCCGGAATTTCGTTCGTAATGGGTTTCGCCTAGGAAAACCGGGTTTACAGGTTTCAATCGGTATGCATCAGTCAATTGCCGTACTGCATCCTTGTAGTCATAAGCATAGGCCATGTAAAGATCATACCATTTCTCGCCCAGGAAAAATTGCCAGCCGCCCTTTTCCAGACCGTGAAATGTGTTGAACTGGTGAGGCGCCTCATCGTGCATAACACCAGCGCATATGCGTATGGCGTCGTGCAGTTCGACCGCATCATCGTCGCCTCCGTGGATCCACCCAATGATATTGCTAAAGCTTTTATACCGCCGTGCAAGATATCTGCCATAAAATTCCGCATTTGACGTATTGAACAACTTATACCATTCCTGCTCCCACTTGCTTAGCCACGCAGGCGCTATGAGCATCCCGAGCCCAAGCTGCGAGGCCTTCTCCAGGATAAGGTCCACATGTTTGAAATATGCCTCGTTCGGCTTTGTCATATCACCGCGTACTGTAAAGGGCCCGTCGCCGAACCTGTTGCACTGGTAAGCCCTGTATGGCAGGAGTTGTACCTGGATGGCAGTAAATCCGTTCTGCTTCCTGTTCTCGAGATAAAAAACTGCTTCTTCAAGGGTAAATTCCCAAAAGAGTTTCCAGCAAGTATCCGCATTATAAAAGAAAGGCGTATTGCTGCTGTCGACAAAGTAATGCCCATTTTCGCTTCTTTTTAAGGGGAATTTCATAATTATTACCTCCCTGACAATTTTATATATGTGTCCTTTAATTGCCAATACAGATCTCTGTATATGGGATAAAGCTCATTATATATTGCAGATCCCTTTCTCGAAGGAGAATTGACAGTCATCGTCTGCAATAGACCTGCAGCTTCTTCCAATGATGTCCAGATCCCAACTGCCGCTCCTGCGACAAGAGCTGCTCCATAAGCGCCGCCGTATACCGATGTATTTACCGTATATACATCCGATTCAAAGACGTCTGCCTGTATCTGACGCCAGAGGTCGCTGTTTGCGCCACCTCCGGAAGATAGTATCCGTTTTGAGGAAATACCAATTTCCTTGAATAGTCCCATGATATCCTTTAATCCAAACGTCACGCCTTCGAGAACACTCCTAATCAAATGAGGCTTGCGGTGCTTCAGGTTAAGGCCGATGAACGCCCCGCGCGCATTTGCATCGGCATGAGGGCAGCGCTCGCCGTTAAGATACGGAAGAAAAAGCAAGCCATCTGAACCATGATTGACAGTAGATGCTTCTTTATCGAAAATCGAATAGATACTTTCTCCCAATCGGCCCGAAACAGATTTCTCATCGTCCCCCAGCAGATCCCTCAGCCATGCGAGGGCGCCGCCGGCTGATATCATGACTCCCATCACATGCCACTTGCCGGGCATATTGTTGCAGAATACCTGAAGATTTCCATCCGGATTATCCTGATAACTGTCAAGCACCGCTGTCACATTGCCGCCGGTACCAATGGTCAGACCAATTATCCCCTGGCTCACCATGCCCGAACCCGTTGACTGGATGACTGCGTCGCCCCCGCCGCCGGCCACCGGAATACCCTTGCGGAGTCCCAATTCCTTTGCAGCTCTTTCAGACAGCGACCCGGTTACTTCAGTTGATTCGAAGCATTTGGGCAACATATCATGTGGGATATCAAGAGCATCAAGAAGCTTGTATGACCATTTTCTATCCCTTACATTAAACAGACCTGTCCCTGATGCATCCGAGACATCAGTCGCATAATCGCCTGTCATCTTATACCGGATATAATCCTTCGGATTGAGGATCTTCGCAGCTTTCGCATATAAAGACGGTTCATTTTCCCTCATCCATAATATCTTGCCTCCGGTATAACCTGTCAGCATCCTGTTGTTCGTCAGTTTAAGAAGCCCTTCGAGCCCTCCGGCCTTCTCGCATATCTCTTCGCATTGCTTTCCGGTCCTCTGGTCCGACCATAGTATGCATGGATAAACCAGGTTCGCTTCCTTGTCTAACATCACCATTCCGTGCATTTGTCCGCACAAACCGATACATGATATCTCAGGACGGGGTTTCATTTCAGCAAGAAGATTGTTGACAGTAACAACAACCGCTTCCCACCAATCTCGCGGATCCTGTTCGGTCCATCCCGGCTTGGGCGTGGAAACACTATAGGAAGCATAAGCGGATGCGATTACTGTGCCGTTTTCGTCCACAAGCAGCGATTTGCATCCGGATGTCCCGATATCGACGCCAAGGATATGATTTTCCGCCATAGTACCATCCTTTTTATTACTTATATCACTCAATTCTTTTGATCACTTAATTCTTCCATTGCCTTTATGTATTGCTCCTCATTCGGAGATGTCCCATGGTATTTTACCTTATCCTCCTCCATATACGAAATACCTTTGCATTTCACAGTCCTGCAGATTATCGCAGTCGGTTTGCCTTTAAATGCAATGGCAGCGTCTATAGAATCCAATATTTCTTTCATGTCATGTCCGTCGGCATTTAATGTGTTCCATCCGAAAGCGCGCCATTTTTCATCGATCGGTTCCATGTTCATTTCTTTATCCGTGGGCCCGTCGTTCTGATATCCATTTGAATCAATAAAACATGTAAGATTATCCAGCTTATAATGCGCAGCGGTTTTTGCAGCCTCCCAGATCTGTCCTTCATTCAGCTCACCGTCGCCGACCAGGACATATACATGGAAATCCTTTTTCATCATCCTTGCGCCCAAAGCCATGCCGCATGCGGCTGAAAGCCCTATGCCGAGCGAACCGGTGGTCATGTCGACCCCGGGCGTCTTCTTCATATCGGGATGCCCCTGAAGCATGCCGCCGATCCTCCTGAATGAATCAAAGAGCCTCTCGCGGTCAAAAAAACCGCGGTCGGAAAGCACGGCGTACAACACGGGAGCACAATGCCCTTTTGATAGTATAAAGCGATCCCTGTCCGCCCATTGCGGATTCCGAGGATCGTTCCTCATTTTGCAATAATATAAAGCGGTCAATATCTCGACCGATGAAAGCGAACCGCCGGGATGGCCTGACTTTATGCCATAAATCATACTCACGATATCGCGTCGCAGTTGTTTTGCTTTTTCCTTCAAGTATTCCGGATCTCTAAACAACTCGTTCATAGTCATATATTCCTTTATACCTCCGATATTACCTCGATCTCTTTCTTGCAATCGCCCTCTTTGCAGCGTCCGCGATACTCCGGGCATCAAGGTGATATTTAAAGTAGAGTTCATCTTTTGAGCCTGATTCGCCGAACACATCGTCGATCCCGATCTGTTCCATCGGAACAGGGCATTTGCGCACAATAGCCTCCGAAACGGCGCCTCCAAGCCCTCCGATCTTCTGATGGTCTTCGGCAGTTACGATCGCACCCGTTTCACAAGCTGCCTTTGTCACGGCATCTTCGTCCAAAGGCTTGATAGAAGACATATTGATCACACGCGCGCTGATTCCTTCACCTGCCAGTATCCTTGCCGCAAGCAGCGATTCTCCGGTCAATAATCCGCAAGCGATGATAGACACGTCATTTCCGTCCTGCAATACATCAGATTTTCCGATCACATACTCTTTGCTCTCAACATATACTACCGGCGCTTCATCCCTGCCAAGCCTGATATAGACCGGACCCTTATGATAAAAGGCAGTCCTTATGGCGGCTTTTGCCTCGTTTGTGTCCGCAGGTACGATCACCTTGAAATTTGGCAATGTCCGCATTATTGCGATATCTTCAATAGCCTGATGCGTGGCGCCGTCCCTTCCGACGCCGATGCCGCCGTGCGTGGCAATGATCTTGACGTTAAGAGCCGGGTATGCAATGGCATTCCGGATCTGTTCAAAAGGCTTCACAACCGCAAACAGTGCAAACGCTGCTACAACAGGTGCCATCCCCACTGCGGCAAGGCCTGCGGCCATAGATAGACAATCAGCTTCGCTTACTCCCGTTGTAACAAACCTCTCTTGACGCTTCTGCTTGAACTCATTGATACGAAGCGATTTTGCCAAATCAGGAGTCAACACAGCCATAGATTCGTTTTCCGCACTTAACGACATTAGCGATTCAACAAGCGAATCCCTGAAAGATGTATTCATTAAAACTTACTCCTTTTATTATAAATAGCACATTGTCAACCAGTACGGCAGGAACGGGCGGATTTCCCCATTTCATTGTTCCGATACTCATTGGGAGTGACGCCGGTATACTTCTTGAACGTCTTGATAAAATAGCTTACATCATTGAAACCGACCATGTCAGCTATCTCCCTTATCTTGAATTCCGGCATTCTCAACAGGAGCTTGGTCTTTTCGATTCTTATCTCCGTAATATAATCAACAAACTTCTTTCCTGTTTCCTTCCTGAATAACTCACACAAATATGTAGCATTAACAAAAATCTTTTCAGCAACACTTTCAAGTGTCATATTATTATTATAGTTATTATGGATATACATAAGCGCCCTATTTATTATACTGCCGCCCGGCTTATCTTCAATCTCGGGACAGATACCGCCGATCAACAAAGTCTGAAGCTTATTTAATTCCTGTTTGACGTTTCTGCTATTGTTCTTCATTCTCCTGATCTGAAGAATCTTAGCTTTTGCCTTGTCAAGTAATCTTAATAATTCATCTTCGTCTATTGGTTTTAGTATATAGCCAAATGCCTCATATTCAAGCGCCTTTTGCGCATATTCAAAATCGTTGTAACCGCTGATGATAATTATTACGGTATCCGGAAACTCCTGCTTAATTTTTTTCAGCATATCAAGACCGTTTAACAATGGCATCCTTATGTCCACCATTACTATATCAGGATTCAGCCTCCTGCATATTTCAAGACCTTCCTCTCCGTCAGATGCTTCGCCGGCTACAAACATACCCAGATTATCATAAGGTATCATGTTTCTTATCAGATATCGGATATTCTCTTCGTCATCCGCAATAACCAATTTGATCTTGCTGTTTGGCTGTTCAGCCTGTTTACCATACATATTATAACAGAACTCCATATTGCTGTCATCGAAGTACTTTCAGCCCATTTTAACCTTTGATGGCTCCTGCAGTCAATCCTTTTATTACCTGTTCCTGAAAAAGCACATACATAATGATGACAGGTATCATCAGGATGACAATTCCGGCGGCGATCAGGCCATATCTCTGGAGATATTGGGCTCTTAGGTTATAACAAGCTACATTTAAAGACCTCAGGGCCGGACTGACTGTTATTATCAGTGCAAGGAGGAAATCATTCCAACAATGCATGAATGCGAACGTTGCAACAGTTGCCAGCCCTGGTTTTGATATCGGGAGTATGATATTAAAAAAAGTCCGCGTCCTGCTGCAGCCGTCTATCATGGCTGCATCCTCAAGGTCTTTGGGTAATGTCTTCATAAAAGATACAAGAATAAAGAAACTGAATGATATATTAGCTGTAACATAGGCTAGAATAATACCCGGTCTCGAATTTATCAACCCGAAAGACCTTATGATAAGAACAAATGGTATGATAACGGCATGTATAGGCACCATAATCCCAAGAGTGTAAAAAAGATATATCGATTTGCTGGGACGGATCCTTGCAATTATATATGCGGCCATTGAAGTAACAAGCACAACCAGTACGACGGAAACGCAGGCATATATAGTACTATTCAGTAATGCATTGGGTACCTGCGCACCTTTCCATGCGAGGACAAAATTGTTAAGGACAATTTCAGAAGGCAGCTTAAAAGGATTTCCAATGACTTCGCTATGAGTCTTTACAGAACTCAATACCACCCATAAAAAAGGGAGTATGGTAGTAATTGCATACAATATCAATACTGAATATTTAGCCGTTTTTGCCACTTTGTATTTATCAATATGATACATTAAAAATTACTCCTTAATATTGTATTACTTCACGAGATAGAAATTTATTAAACAAGTATGTCAGAGCAAATGCGAATACCAATATTGTTATTGCAATTGCGGTACCTTCTCCCAGAAGGTTTTCGGTAAATGCAGTCCTGTACATATAGACAGCCAGATATGAAGAGCGCACACCCGGTCCTCCCCATGTCATGATGTATGCATGGTCGAATGCCTTCAAACTCCCTGTAATACACAGTATCATACATGTCTTTACGACGTCCCAGATAAGCGGTACATATATCTTTATGAAAATATATACCGACGATGCGCCATCAATTGTAGCGCTTTCAGATATATCCGCCGGAACGGATTGAAAAGCGGCAAGGAATATTATTATGTAGAATCCTATATATTGCCAGATCATCGGGAACATTACCGAATATAGCACGAGCTTTCCGTCTGAAAGCCAATTACGCTGCAGGGATGGCAGTCCGATCATGACGAAAAACTTGTTTATCGGCCCAAGTTCACCGTTCAACATAAGTAAGAACATAAGACTTATTGCCGCAGGAGCTATAACCACAGGAAGAAAATAAACTGATCTAAAAAATTTGTAGCCCTTTACCGTTCTCATAATAATATACGCAAACAATAATCCCACAGGTATCTGCAGCAGCAAGGAAAAGAAAACGACCTGCAAAGTGTTGGAAACGGTAATCCAGTACTGCGGATCCTGTATCAGGTATTTGAAATTATAAAGGCCCCGGAATTTAGGCGCGCTGACCCCATCCCATTTCGTCATCGCAATATAAAACGAAGCGCCTATAGGGATAATTACAAAAATCACATATAGAATAAAAGACGGCGCAATAAAAGATACGGAAAATAGTCTTCTATCTTGTAATGAGCTGCGTTTGGTTTTTATTGTCATAATATTTTTCATTGACGTTGATTTCTTTCCATTTTATTATGAGGAAGGGGCGAAAGCCCCTTCCCGAATTTAACTTCTATTGTTCAGATTTTGCTTTGTCTAGTGATTTTTGTATTTTGTCGATATAATCGTCCGGCGTCATCGTACCGGCCATAAGTTCATCAAGGTAGAACTGGCAATCAGCCCATGGTTTAGATGCCGGGAAAGATAGCCAGTGATTTGTCATGCTGATTCTGCCTTCAGCGAATTTCAACAATCTGCCTAGTATCGGGATAAGCTTGGATTCATCAATTTCTATCTTCTTTCCAGCCAATTCCCCACCAATATAAAACTTATCCTTAACAAAACCATCAGATTGTGTCAAATCTGTAACAGCAACGATTGCTGCCCTCTTATCCTTGTCTTGCCATGACTTCTTATTGATAACTATACCTGAACTGCCGCCGCGGCTGATGAACGTAGCCGGATCCACTGTCGCTCCGGGTAATTTTGGCGCATTGATTATTTCTGTTTTTGCAACGATATCCTCATTCATACCTTGAAGCATCCATGACAGCGAATATACCATTGCTGCTTTCCCTTCATTGTAAAGAGCAAAACTGGGTCCCCAATCGCCGTTGGCAATCGTATCTTTAGGGAAAACATCATTCTTGCGCATGTCTGCAATCAGATCGGCTACCTTGTGCATATTATCGGTGTCGAACTTCCAGTTTTGTGCCATTTGCTGAAGCTCCTTCAGGCCGTTCGGGAATTGCGTATACAATTCGCTCATGAAGAAATGTCCGGGGTTTCCGCCCTTGCTCCCCATTGCAAGAGGAACAATTCCGTTTTGATTAAAGACTTTTGAAACGGCAAGAAGGTCTTCGTATGTCTTAGGAAGTTCAAGGTCGTACTTTTCGAACAATTCCTTGTTGCAGAACCAGAATCCTACAAAGAAGCAATTTAGAGGTACTCCGTAATGTTTGCCGTTATGCAGGAATCCGTTAAAGGCGCCTTCTATGTAGTCCTCCTTCTTTACTGCTTTGGTTTCCTTAAAATACTCGTCTATCTCAAGCAACAAACCTGACTCAACGAAAGAACTATTTTTCGTCAAGAGTTTTTCCCTGTTTTCGTAAAATAATTTCCCTGTTATG
>CAZCKQ010000034.1:0-12161 GCA_964499315.1 uncultured Eubacteriales bacterium
GGTGACCCATAGGGGACTCGAACCCCTGTTACCGCCGTGAGAGGGCGGTGTCTTAGGCCGCTTGACCAATGGGCCACATGAAATCCGCATGCCGCTCTAAAGAGCAACACTATTATAGCATTGGAAGATTGCGATTACAATAATACACAGATAAAATAATGTTAATGATAAAAAATGGTGACAAAAGAATATGAAGCTGCCTGGTGAGTTTGTCGAAAACATGAAGAAGTATATGCAACGTGATGAGCTGGGGCAGTTCATCGACTCATTACAGGCACAGCCGTTTTCGGCTTTAAGGGTCAATACCTCAAAACTGAGCGTTGTTGAGTTCCTTTCAATTTCTCCGTTCAAACTCGCGCCGGTACCATGGTGCCCGGAAGGTTTTTATTTCGATGCCGCTGATAAACCCGGCAAGCATCCATATTATCACGCCGGCCTCTACTATATCCAGGAGCCGAGCGCGATGTTCCCGGTTATGGTATTGGCGCCGGAAGCGGGAGAATCTATACTTGATTTGTGCGCGGCGCCGGGCGGCAAGAGTGTGCAGATCGCCTGCGGTATGAATAATGCCGGTTTTCTGCTTTCCAACGATATAAATGAAGACAGGACCAGAGCGCTTGTCAAAAACATCGAGCTTTGCGGTATAAGAAATGCGTTTGTGACCTGCTGCTCGCCGGAATTGCTTGTTTCACGCTTCACCGGATATTTCGACGGTATACTGGTCGACGCGCCTTGTTCGGGGGAGGGGATGTTCCGGCGGGATGAACATGCCGTAAAAAGCTGGCGAAAATATAGCTGCGGCACATTCACCGCTGTTCAGGACAGGTTGCTCGGATATGCGGCTGAGATGACAAGGCGCGGCGGCAGGATCGTGTATTCGACATGCACGTTCTCACCGGAGGAAAATGAAGCGGTAATATCAAGATTCTTAAAAAAATATCCTGAGTTTGAGCTAAAACAAATAAATAAAACTTCGGGCATGGAAGACGGCAGGCCCGAGTGGGGCGACGGATCGGAAGAGCTGCGGAAGACAGCTCGATTATGGCCTCATAGAATAAGGGGCGAAGGTCATTTTGTCGCGCTGCTGGTGAAAAAAGAGGAAGCGGAATGTAATCGGATATTGCATCGTGATAATCATAGTAATCATGATTATCGTGATAAACCGGGGTTTGACGCGGCTGCCGGCACAGAAGCGCCCGTAGAGTTTATAGAATTCGCCGGCAAGCACCTGGAAGGCCGTCATTTGTTTAAAGGATCAGATGGTGTCGATGGTGCCGGAGGGCGCTTTATACGGTCGGGAAGCGGATTGTACTGGGCTCCGGTATTCCCTGAACGTATATCCGGCATGAAGTGCCTGAAATATGGAGTATATCTGGGAAACATTCAAAGAGGAGCTTTCAAAAAAGGGGCTTTCAGGCCGTCACATTCCTTAGTTTTGGCTTTGAGCAATAAAGAACTCAAAACAACTCTGGAATTGGATGCCGGCTCATCGGAAATAATCCGTTACCTGAAAGGCGAAACGCTGCTGGTTGAAGGCGAAAAAGGGCTTACTGCCGTATGCGCCGGCAGATACCCTGTCGGCTGGGCGTCATACGAAGCGGGATACTTAAAAAACATGTATCCCGCAGGCTGGCGCATGCTAAAGTAATATTATTCTACGCAGCAATCTTTACACCTTTTCAAGATAGCGCTTTATCTTCTTTGTCGTGGTCTTTGCGAATTCGTTTTCGCGAAGCTGGAAATCGCGGATGTACTTATATAATACAAGGCTTTTATTTACCGATTTTACCTCTTTGTGGATCAGTTCAAAAATTTCCTGCTGAGATAACGGCTTATCCTTGAATTCTTCCTGGATTTTTTCCGAATCGGGCACGATTACGGCTGAAACCACGATATCCCCGTATACTTCGTCGTCCTTGCCGAAGACCAGCGATTCTTTGATGTACGGGCTTCGGTTGAGCAAGGTCTCTATCTCTTCGGGGAATATGTTCTTGCCGTTTTTGGTGACGATGACATTCTTCTTTCGGCCGGTGATATACACGAATTTGTCATTATCCATGTATCCAAGGTCGCCGGTATGGAACCATCCGTTCACCAATACCCTTTCCGTCGCCTCCTCGTCGTCGTAATACCCAAGCATCACACTGGGCCCTTTCACTATGATTTCACCTATCCCATCGGCGCCGGGATTATCTATCTTGACTTCAAGTCCCGGCAGCGGCAAACCCGCCGCACTGTCACGATAATCGACGTCGCGGTTTAAGGCGACGATGGGGGCGCATTCAGTCAGCCCATAACCTTGGATCAAAAATATGCCGAAATTGCGGAAACCCTTGGAGACCATCGGATCGATCGCCGCGGCTCCGCTGATAAGCATCCTTATATTTCCGCCTAGGCTGTCGTGTATAGGCGCGAACAGTTTCCTTGTCACATCTATGCCGATCAGTTTCAGAAAATTGCTGATTTTCAGGCCGAGTTTGAGTTTTTTTAGCATCTCCGGTTTTTTTGCCGCCTGTTCCCATATCCGCCTGTACATTGTTTCGAAGATCAGAGGAACGCCGAGGAGGATTGTGGCTTTTGATTCCTGCAGATTTTTTGGTATATGCCGGAGGCCTTCGCAGAAGGCTACGGAGCAGCCTCTGTAGATAGGGCAGAGGAAACCGCATGTACACTCATATGTATGATGGATTGGGAGAACCGAGAGGAAAATGTCTTTTTGATCAATGTAGCACATCGAGCACATAGCCATCAAATTGGCGCATATATTGCCGTGCGATAGCATCACGGCCTTTGATTTATCAGTCGTAGCCGATGTGAAGAGGAGTATGCTCATGACGTCCCGGTCGATTTGCGCGTCGATGAAATCCCTGACTCCTTCATCCATGAGTTTCTTGCCTTCAGTGACAAGTCTTTTCAATGAAAGGATATTTGCCTCGTCATTTTCATAATCCATTCCTATGAATATTTTGAGGGATTCCAGCTTACCGGCGATGCTGAGTATCTGCTCTTTATTATAGTCCGAGAATACGATTGCATCGGCTTTGGCTCTTGCAAGCAGGCTCTCGATCTCATTTCGGGGCAGTTCCTTATCGATCGGGACGATAATACCGGTGCCATTCACGACGGCCATATAAGTGAGAACCCATTCATACCGGCTTTCTCCTATAACGGCTATCCTTTTACCCTTAAGGCCCATTCGGACCAACATCGTACCTAATGCGTCCACATCGTTTTTAAATTGAGAATATGTTATAGGTTCGTAATTTTCATTCCCTTTTCTTTTGATAAGAAACGCAGTCTTATTTGCGTGCAGAGATGCGCTTTGATTGAGCATGTCTTTGATGTCATCGATCTTTTTTACATCATATAGAGGGATATTTTTCATTTCATCCGCATCCTTTCTGTTTGGAAATTAATGATAACTCCAAATAAAAAAAGCGGTATTCATTGAATCCGCATATTTAAAATTATATCATGACAAATGCAGCCTTACAAGTTATGCCGTTATGATATGTGTTTATGATATAATACGGCTTATATGGGGCTTATATGGACAGTAGAGTAAAAATTGCTTTAAAATTCTATGACCTCAAGGCCGAGTATCTTACGCCGGCTGTATTTGTCCTGATCCTTGCCATCGGCTTCTCAAGCGCATTCATTCCCGAGGAATTGTGTGATCCTATTTGCATCTACTGTTTACCTGTACGCCTGTATATGTGAGTTTAGCGGCAGGGAGCGCGGAATCCGGGAATACATCGAGATGGCGATATTCTCCATATTGCTGCTGCTTAACCTGATATTGCTGATCCCCGGAATAATACTGACTTTGATCATTATGCCGTCCGGTAATGTGATGATGCTCACTTTTGTTATATCGTTCTTCATCGCTGTCACTAACCTGGTCCAGCAGAGGATAACGGCGATGCTTTACATAGAACTTGCCCGCCGGTAACTTGCCGGACGAGGTTGACACAGATGCAGCATCGATATTATAATGTTTGTGCGTTTATATATTGCACGGGCAATTAGCTCAGCCTGGTTAGAGTACCACGTTGACATCGTGGGGGTCACTGGTTCGAGCCCAGTATTGCCCACCATCCGGCTGAATGGGAGCGGGGGATTGTTCCCCGCTCTTTTTCGTAAATAAGTAAATTATATGAAGGGAGAATACATAATGATCTTGCTGAACCATTTCCATGTCTTTCCCAGAGGGATCGCGGACGTAAACAATCCGAAGACGGGATCCCTTGATGAAATAATGGAATTGCTCGAGGAATACGGCAGCGACTCAAAAGCTGTTGCTTTTGCCCCTTATTACCGGGGGACCAAACTCGAGGATATTTACGTATCGAAGAAGATCGAACCTAATAGCTGGCTTTACGAAGAGCTCAAAAAGTATCCGAGGATATACGGATTCATGATGGTCAATCCGAAGGAAAAGGACGCGATAGATACTTTGAGGCAATATGTGAAGCTGGGATTCAAAGGCGTCAAGATGTCGAATCACATGTTCAAGCTGCATTATGACGACGAGGCGTATTTCCCGTTTTACGAAGAGGCGGAGAAGCTCGGCGTCCCGGTCTTTTTCCATACCGGCGCATGGAACGCGCTTTTAAAGGATGGAGATCCTTTAAGCATCGACGCCATTGCGTGGAAGTTCCCGAATCTTAAAATCATCCTCGCCCATTTGGGCGGTTATGCCTTTTTCCATCAGACATGGGCAATGCTGCAATCCCATCAGAATGTCTATGCCGAACTCTGCAGATCCATAGGTAAAGACCATTACTTTTATGTTCCGGAAAGAGAGATTCTCGAGTTGATCGGGCATTTCGGTTCCGAGAGGATCATTTACGGGACAGAATTCCCATGGCCGCTCGGTGGAATAAAAGAAGACGTGAGGGAAGACGTGAGGACGATCAGGTCCTGGCCAATATCCGATAAGGATAAGGAAAATATCTTAGGCGAGACGCTCAGGAAGATCCTGAATGTGTAGACATAATAGCTTGAAAGCCCTTTTTTTCGACATCGACGGAACCCTGCTAGACTCGGAATGTAACATGTCGGCCGCTACATATGACGCTTTAAAAAGGTGTTCTGAAAAAGGCTTGCTGCTTGCTCCAGTGACTGCGAGACACAGAAAAGTGGTATTCAGCGTCCACAATAAAATCCCGGGTGAAATCGGGTTTTTTACCAACAAGGGCGTTTATTACTGCGGTGGGCTGGTCACCGATGAAACTACCGGTTTATACCGACATATCACCATCCCGTCCGGTGTCGTCCGGGGGATTACGGATTTGGCCGAGCTTTATGATGATAGTTTTCAGATAATGATACAATACGGCGATGATTATCAGAGTTTCAGGCACGTACTAAGCGAGGAAGTCCTTCTTTCGTGGGGGATTGCCCCGGAGGAATTGCTGCCCTATGAGAGGGCGAAGAACCTCGAGGCGACAAAAATAAACATCTTTACCGAGGAAAGTTTTACGCTTTGCAGCGACAAGTCAGCCAGGTTCTATGACGCCTTGTACAAGGATTTCGGACAGTTCGCCAATATAATACCTCCGGATGCCGGAGCATGTGTGCAGGTGGTCGCTAAGGACGCCACAAAAGGCAACGGTATCAATATCATTATCCACAAACACGGAATCAGGCCGGAAGAGGTGGCCGTATTCGGGGATGATACTTCGGATATCGCCATGTTCGGGATATTCGGATATTCCATTGCGATGGGGAATGCCAGGGAAGAAGTGAAAAAGGCGGCAACCCACGTCACCCTGTCAAACAACGATGACGGCGTAGCATATGCGTTGAAAGAAATACTCCATATACTACCTTGACCCGAACGTATGTTTGGTTTATTATATAAATATGGGGAAGATTTCAGCTTATAAACATATCATCTGGGATTGGAACGGTACACTGCTGGACGATGTCGGCATAGTCGTAGATGTTATGAATAGTCTCTTGAAGCGACGACATTTGCCGATGCTTGATATAAAGACATACAGGAGTAAGTTTACCTTTCCGGTCATAAACAATTATTTATTGTATGGTTTTGATTTCAGCCGGGAACCTTTTGAGCAGGTAGCAATGGAGTATATCCGGGAGTTATATTCCGGCAGATATACTTTCAGGCTGCATGCCGGGGCGGGGCGGATCCTTGAAAGAATAAGTTCTGAAGGCATATCGCAATCCATCTTATCTGCATCGGAAGAGAACATACTGATTGATATGGTCGACCAATTAGGTATCAGGCAATATTTCACGAAGATAATCGGATTGGATAATCATTATGCCAACAGCAAATTGGAGCAAGCAAAGACACATCTCGGAAATTTGGGACTGAAACCCTATGAGGTGCTGATCATAGGCGATACCATACATGACCATGAAGTTGCAAAAGAGACAGGATGCCACTGCTGGCTTGTATCCCACGGGCATCAGGGTCGTGAACGGCTTTGCGGTCTGGATGTAGATATTTATGATTCAATTGCGGAGATATATAAAGCAATTGTAACTTAAGTATTGTTATTCATCGCGTATTCGCTGGAAGAAATCCTTCAAATCTATGGTTTTTGATTGAAAAATTGTTGACGTAAGGTTCATATTTATTGCATAAATATAATATACTAATAGTGTATGTGCACATGCATAAAAATATGTTATTGAACGGAGGATTTGTTTTATGTTCAGAAACAATAAATTATTGCTTTATTGGTTTGCTTAGTTATTACACTAATACCCAATATTTGTAGTGCTCATGAATGGTATTATAAATGGGTTTCGCCGGATTGGGTTGGAATACCTTTGGAGTGGTATTGGATCAACAATAATAAGGCTGATGTGAAATGTTCAAATGATTATTTAAGTGGTTCTCCAGCATCATACTATTCATCGGCTTTAGGAAAATGGAACAGTGAATGTTCCAATGATCTATATCTATACGATACCAGTTTTGAAACATCAAAACTTGATTTTTGTACACCTACAGTAACATGGTGGGATGATGAGTTTGATGATAATCCATTTCTAATATATAGCGTATTAGGATTTGCATTAATATATGATACAACAGGAGCTTTAATTGATACTGCTTATGGAGCTGAGTATTCAACAGGTTTAATTAGAAATTCAGTAATCTATATGAATCCTCATTCAGAAACTTGGAGCGACAAAAGTAGTACATATATAAGAGGAGCCCTTGTACATGAGCTAGGTCATCCATTATGTTTAGGGCATACCGATGGTGATTATAATCCTGAATCAGATAGTTCGATTATGAAAAAATATGCTCAAGAATTAGATACACCCCAGCAACACGATAAGGATGATATATCTGAAAAATATTGAATACATCAAATAAAGGAGTGAAAAACATGAAACTATTCAAATCAAAACTCTTCATTGGAATTATATGCAGTGTTTTCATAATTGCAGCAGTCAGTATCGTAATTATCAGCACCTTTGGTTCTAGTGATGAAAAAACAGCATTCAGCATTACAGATGCCGAAAAAGCAAAATTGCGCGCTCATTACCCTGCTTTTGACAGTTTTCCACCAAACGTTTCGTTTAGCCCTGATTTTAAAGTTACAATCGAAGATGTAGTGGAGAAACTGGACTTAATTATCGTTGGAGAGGTGTTAGAATCGATAAGCGATTCAAAATCGGATATTGATATAGAAAAAGGGACACCCGAAGCAGCAATATTTGATAAGCAAGCCAAATTAGGGAATGATGTGAAGTCAAATCGTGTACAAACAAAAATCAGAGTATTGGAAATATTAAAAGGGCAGGAGCAATCAAGAGAAATAATAGCAAGACAGAGCAGGTTATTCGTTAATTACGAGCCAAAATGCACACCGGGTATGAAAGTACTTCTTATGCTGACAGCAGGTAAGAATGAATCAGAAGGTATTTATGGGATGACAAAGTTTGGATTCTTTTTCATCACGGATGATAATAGAGTTGTGCCGGCGATTAGTGATGAGGGTTTCGACAGGTTCACCGGAATGTATCTGAATGATTTTAAGAATGAGATAAAGAAAATGATAAAATAACTAAAATTGCATACAAAAAGGGCTGACTCTTAAGCCAGCCTTTTTGTATGCGTTTCTATCAGGCCGATTCTGATTCTTTAGTCTCACTTAGCGCAGCACCCTTTTCGCGCCGATATAATGTGATGAATAGTAAGTGTTGCTCAGATCCGAGATTATTATCTTCCCGGCGCCTGAGCTTGCATGGATGAACTTGCCGCCGCCAAGGTATATGCCTACATGTGACGGTCCCGGAGCATAAGTCGTGAAGAATACGAGGTCGCCGGGTCTGAGCTGGCTTCGCTGCACCCATGTGCCTTCATTATATTGGGCCTTGGATGTCCGTTGTATGATGACATCGTTCTTCAGGAACACGTAATGAGTGAAACCCGAGCAGTCAAAGCCCGACGGCGACACTCCTCCCCATGTATAAGGCACTCCTTGATACTGCTTTGCCGTGGCGATGATGGTGTCAACCTTAATCTCCCTCGATGTCCAGCGTCCTACGATACCGTCAGCCACCAGACCGTTATTCCTCTGAAATGATATCACGGCTTGCCTTGTCAGACTGCCGAAATATCCTGTAGAGGAATATGTGAAATATCCCAGCTTCTTCAAGTCATTCTGGAGATCCTTCACATTACTGTTATTCATGCCGTACTTCAAAGTGATGCCTTCCGTGTAATAATCGGCATAAACTGCGGAAAGCGACGAAAATACAAATACAAGCGCGATTAATGCTGCAATAACCTTTTTTTTCATCTTAATCAACTCCTCTCTTAGCCTGCGAGGTTAGCTGACGGGTGCGGGAAGATAGGCATCCCGGCCGGAAAAAACTGTTCCGGCTTTACCCCTTGGTTCTGTTGCGTCCCCCGTTCCTTAAAGATAATCAGGATTCATTAAGGATTTGGCAAATAGATTGATCTTGCTCATTATTTGATTTGCCCTTATTATAGGGGAGACCGGGTGCGCATTCAACCTGTAATATCTGGCACATAGGTTGATTGACACTTTTCGTCCTGGTGGTAGAATAGTTGACGGAGGACCTGCAATCATGCTTGTACCGGACAAGTGGAAAGATTATGAGCTCCTGGATGCCGGCGACGGAATGAAATTAGAGAGATGGGGCAGATATGTCCTGTCCCGTCCCGATCCGCAAGCCATCTGGCCCGCGACGCTGGACCCGTCGCGATGGAAAAAGGCTGATGCGTACTATATCCGCAGCAGCAGCGGGGGAGGCCATTGGGAATACAATCGTGATCTGCCCGAAAGATGGATCATTGCTTATGGTCCGCTTTCATTCTACGTCTGGCTCAGCGATTTCAAACATACCGGCTTATTCCCGGAGCAGGCCGTCAATTGGGATTGGATAATTGACAGGTTAAGCAGGTTTAAGCAGAAATATGGCCGGCCTGCGAGTGTCCTCAACCTTTTCGCATACACCGGAGCAGCCACTATGGCTGCCCTTCACGCAGGCGCCGAGGTTTGCCATGTCGACGCATCCAAAGGCATGGTGGCCAAAGCCAGGGAGAACATTGTCCTCTCAGGATTGTCGGGCAGGACGGTGCGCTTCATCGTAGACGACGTTATGAAGTATGTACAGCGGGAGATACGCCGCGGCAGGAAATACGACGCCATAATCATGGATCCGCCTTCATATGGACGTGGACCGTGCGGCGAAATGTGGAAGATAGAGGAAGGATTGTATGCCCTGATAGGTTCATGTATTGGGGTTATGTCCGATACTCCCGCATTTTTTATTCTGAATTCCTATACTACCGGTCTTTCCGCGGTAGTTCTGGAAAACCTGGTCAAAATGACCATTGCCGCCAAATATAATGGCAAGGCTTCCTGCAGCGAGATGGGGATCGCTTTCTCGGGATCGGAACTGATTCTTCCCTGCGGCGTATGCGCAAGGTGGGAGCCATAGATGTGTCCGAAGGTCATTTTTGAAGACAACCATATTATAGTTGTTGAAAAACCCCAAGGTATGCTTTCGCAATCCGACAGGACCGGCGATCCGGATCTCCTGACCATTGTTAAGTCATATATTAAAGAGAAGTACGGCAAGCCGGGCGAGGCATATATTGGTCTGCTCCACAGGCTTGACAGGCCTGTGGGCGGCGTCATGGCCTTTGCAAGGACGTCGAAGGCCGCTTCCAGAATCTCGCGGCAGATCAGGGAGGGCGAATTCGACAAGACGTATATGGCTGTAGTGAATGGTATAGTGACGGCGGACAAAGGTCGCATTGAGAGCTATCTGCAAAAGGATAGCAAACTGAACAGATCGGCAGTCGTTGCGGCCGGCGGCGATGGCGGCGGCAGCGGTGATTACGACGATGGTGGTATTAAGGCAAAGAAGGCCTTGTTGGAGTACAGGGTACTCGGCAGGGACAACGACCACCGGCTGTCGCTCCTAACGCTGAAACTGATTACGGGGCGTTCTCATCAGATACGCGTCCAGCTTTCGTCCATCGGCCATCCTGTTGCCGGCGACGTTAAATATGTCGGCGACGTAAAATATGCCGGCAGATATTGCGGAGACAAAAGAAAAATTGTAAAATCAGTAGCATTATGGGCGCATACGATTATACTGACCCATCCGGTCCTGAAAAACCGTATGGAGTTTACCAGCGCGCCGCCGGATGCCTTTCCGTGGAACTTATTTAAGGGGGTATGCATTTGAAGAGACTGATCGACACGGTAACCGAATCAAAAAGGAGGCTGATAGCTCCCATCATCAGCTATCCGGGCGTGAAACTGACTAACACGACTGCTCTTGAGAATCTGAAGAATCCGATTACGCATCTCGAGACGCTTATTGAACTTGTAGAAGAGTATGGGATAGATATCGTGATGACATTTATGGACCTTACTGTGGAAGCCGAATCACTCGGAATTCCTATAGAGTTCAAACTGAATGAATCGCCGAATGTCCTGGCTCACCCGCTGGAAGAAACAAAACAGCTCGGAGACTATATAATACCCAATCCGAGGATAGACGGGAGGATGCCTCAATTCCTCGCAGTGGTGAAATTGCTCAAGCAGCAGTTTCCCGATAAGATCTGCGGCGGGATGGTCACGGGTCCGTTCACACTGGCCGGACTTATGATGGGCGCCGAGCAGATAGCCGTAAATACCGTGATAGACCCGGAATTTGTAGAAAACACCTTAGACTTCACAAGCGAGGTTGTTGCGCGTTATGCAAAAAATCTTGAAAAGGCCGGCGCGGATTTTATAATTTCTCTTGAACCTACGGCAGTCCTGCTTTCGCCCGACGGATTCAGAAGGTTTGTAGGCTCCCGTACGCGAAGATTAGTAAAAGAGCTTGATGTGCCTGTTATACTGCATGTTTGCGGCAATTCAGCAAACCTTGTCCCCGTCATGTGTGAATCAGGCGTTCAGGGATTGAGTCTTGACGGAGTCGTTGATTTTCCGAAAACAGCCGGGATTGTCCCCGCAGATGTTGTTTTACTGGGGAATCTTGATCCCGTGCGTATTATGATGAATATGAAGGCGGAAGAAGTATACGGTGAAACGAGAAATTTCCTTGAAGACATGAAGGACGTCCCCAACCTGATTTTAAGCACCGGTTGCGACTTGCCCACCGATACGCCCCATGAGAATATATATGCCATGTGCAAAGCCGGCAGGGATTGGAACAGAAAACTTAAATACGGCGGAAAATAGATGAGACCTTTTTCCGATAATGAATTGCTCATGGCTTTAATAGGTTTTATCCCCATCCTCCTGATTCTGTTCGGGATGCTCAGGCTGAGGATGCCTTCGCACATAGCCGGTCCGGTGGCTCTGCTGACGGGTGTCGTTCTTGTTATGGTCTGCTGGGGTATGCCTGTGGGGTCTATTCCCGGCGCTGTCCTTGAAGGCGTCCTTCCCGGCTTGTTCCCGATAATATGGGTCGTTTTCGCGGCGTTATTTACATATAACCTGTCTATCGCCAGCGGTGCAATAGATAAAATCAAAAAAATGCTTGTTTCAATTTCGCCTGATATCAGGGTTCAGGGCATCATACTTTCTTTTTGCTTCGGTGGTTTTCTTGAAGCTGTCGCCGGGTTCGGGACTGCAGTGGCTATTCCCGCCGGGCTTCTGGCGGCTATGGGATTCAAA
>CAZCKQ010000035.1:0-12093 GCA_964499315.1 uncultured Eubacteriales bacterium
CTGCATCGGAACATCAATTATAAGGTCCAGGCTGCTGTCCTTTTCCTCAGGCGCGGTAATCTGCTCTCCATCGAAATTCACATATGTAGCAGGTCTTGCACTTGCAAGGCCGCCGTTTTCATTGCCTGTGTCTTTATTGCCTGCATCTTTATTGCCGCCGATTTTGTCATAATCGACGCTGACTCCCAGCGTTTCAATAGCGTCAGGTTTCGCTTTATTCATCTGTATTATTTTCCTCCCTTGTTAAACTCGTCAATTTCACCGCGTATTTACCGCACATAACACCTAGCCTGCCCGCACCCTTTGGCAGCTGTTCGATTCTGACAGGTATCTCGTCTTTAATGTGCGTATCCAGTTGTATGACATCGCCCACCTCGAGACTGAGTATTTCATCGGTCGTCATCGTGGTTTCGGCAAGGACGGCGCTCACACACACCGTCGTGTTCCTCAGATGCTGCCTGATGTTTTCCTGACCGTTGTCATTGTCCCTCGTCGCTGTGTTTCCCGAAAACAGGAGCCTTGTGTTAAGCATCTTGGATATCGGCTCTATGGACAGATGCGGTATGCAAAAGTTGATATTGCCGACGATGTCCGACGTCTTCACCTGCATGTTAATTATTGCTATAGTCTCATTGATATTGACTATCTGCGCAAACTGCGCGCTGGTTTCCACCCTGGCAAGGCACGCGTCCACCCTGACTATCTTTTCCCATGCATCGTTGAGCAGTGGCAGCATCTGCCTGGTTATCCGCTCAAGTATCACGAGTTCCATTTCAGTGAACGTGCGCTCCTTGTTGCAAAATTCCCCGCTGCCGCCAAGCAGTCTGTCTATGATGTAGTAGGCTATATCGGGCGATATCTCCAGAAGGGTAGGCCCATGCAGCGGCATCAGGTTGATCACCGCCAGCAGGACAGGGGAAGGAAGGGCATTGATGAAGTCGTAATATGTGTGCTCTTCGACCGATACAATGCCCACTTCACACATCGTCCTCAGCGTGCCGGATAAATATGAAGACAACTGTCTTGCAAATCCGTCATATATGATATGCAGGGTCCTCATTTGCTCTTTAGGGAATTTATTGGCCTTCTTGAAGTCATATGCCCTGACTTTACCGAGGCGTTCATCAACGGTGTTCATTTGATCATCTGTCTGGTACATGGCCGATAGTCCTCTTATACTCGATTATCCTGTCCAGCAGTTCATTGCAGGACTCTTCGACCACCAGTTTTTTTCCGGTAGTCATTGAAATAACAGTATTAGGCGTTTCCTCCATGAATTCAATCAGGTCGCAGTTAATGTAGAATTCCTCTTTATTGAGCCTGGTCGCCTTTATCATTTTTATCTCCTACCCCTCTTTCTTATCTCCTACCTCTTTTTTTACCTCTTAAGATTAACAAGTTCCTCAAGCATCTGGTCCGATGCCGTAATCACCCTCGAATTCGCCTGGAAACCTCTTTGTGTGATAATCAGGTCGGTGAATTCCTTGGAAAGGTCCACATTGGACATTTCGAGCGAACCGGGGTTCAAGTAGGGAGCACCGCCTACGCCAGGCATATTGTATTCGGGAGTACCCGAATTCACATTAGCCATGAACAGGTTGTCGCCTATCTTCTCCAGAGAATTCTGGTTGGTAAAATTCGCAATATAGACCTGCCCGATAACATCCTTGGAATTCGTAAGCTTGTTTACTCCGACCACGGCGCCGTTCTTATCGATGCTTATTTCCGTGTATTCGGCGGGCAGCGTGATGTTCTCGGTCAATCCGGTGACAGGGTTATAGCTCTGTACAAAAAGACCTGTTGACGTAACCAGATTGTTATCCTTGTCGGTATAGAAATTACCGGCGCGTGTAAAGAAGTTCGAATCGCCGTCGCTTACGACGAAGAAGCCGTTGCCTTCAATGCTGATATCCAATAGGGCGCCTGTAAACTGCACGCCTGAACGGGTATGCATAACGTCGACACTGTTGATGGAGACGCCAAGCCCGACCTGTTGAGGATTGGAACCGCCAACAGCAATCGGAAGCGACGCGTTCTTCAGAGTCTGGCTGTAGATATCGCCGAAAATCACCCGGCTTGATTTGAACCCAATGGTATTGACATTCGCTATATTATTACCGATAACATCCATCTTCATCTGATGGCATCTGAGACCTGAAACACCTGAATACATTGACCTTAACATTATAAAAAACCCCCTTTGTATTTTTACTATACCATCAATCCGCCGGCTGCGGCGGCGCGGCGAAGACGTTTATCCTGCTGTCGACAGGCACAAGGTAATCGCCTATCTTCAAGCAGCTTTTATCGCCTACTGTGATAATGCCGTCTACAACGCCGGAGACAGTGATGTTCTGCCCGGTGGCAAGATCCACCATATCGGTGCTGACAAACTTGCCTATCAGACTATACGCCTGTCCCATCAGCAATCCGCGGTTAAGCGACTGCATCTGCTCCAGCGAGCTGAACTGCGCCATCTGTGCGATGAAGTCCCTGTCCTCAAGCGGATTTAACGGATCCTGATATTGCAGCTGGGTTACGAGAATTCTCATGAATTCGTCTTTCCCCAGCTCTTTGGTTTGCTTCTGTTGATTCCCTTGCTCGTAGGTATTTACATACCCGGAAGCAGGATTTATCTCCATTTGTCAAATACGCCCCTTTCTACTGATCTTTACGCAAAACAATCGAGTATACCAGAGCTGCCGCCCCACTGGTATTTTAATTCCACATTCCCGATATGCGGCAGGGAATCGGCCATATAGCCGTTATAACGCTGCCCGGCCCCATCTCCGCTTCCGCGGCCTTCGCCGGTTCCGGTCCAATGCCTGTGGCTGGCTTCATTGAAACCGCCGTCGCATCGTACGTCAAGAGATGCGACATCGATACCCTTTTGCCTGAAGGCTTCCTGCAAAGAGCTTATCGTACCGGCGATAGAATCCCTTATATCCGCGCTTTGCGCCGTTATTACAGCCTTGAGTGTACCGTTGTTCATCTCCAGCGTTATTTTGATCTTGCCCAGAAATTCCGGTTTGAGGTCGATTTGAAGCGCACTGCCACCCAACAGCTCATCTTTCGGGGGCAATTGAGCAATCCTCTTTACTATCTGATCATAGACCGGAGTCCTGTCCGAAATATCCATAAAATGCATACCACCGGCATCCTGCCTGCGATTGGGCGGCAATACGGGTTCTAATCCCATTCTTTCCGCACTACCGCCAACGTCCCCGGTATGCAGCTTTCTTCCTTCTTCAGATTGGGTTGATGTTTCGTTTACCAATTCATCCAGCATGGATCTCACCTGTCGGATGCCGATCTGCATCGGCAACCGGTTTTCGGTATGCGCCATGTCTGCCTGCGCCGTTGCCGGCTTCGCTGTCGCCGGCTGCGCTGTTGCTGCTTGCGCTGTTGCTGCTTGCGCTGTTGCTGCCTGTGCTGCAACTGCTTGTTGCGCCGTTACCGGCTGCGCTGTTGCTGCTTGCGCTGTTGCTGCCTGCGTCGTTGCCTCCCGCGTTGCATTTGTCTGCGCCGCTGATGCTTGTACCTCATTCATTTGCAATGCATCTGCCTGCGCCGGTGATTTATGCGCGGTAGCTGCCTGCCATTCATCTGTACACGCCTGTAACGGATCTGTAATCATCATTTCCGTCGCTGCCGCATCCGTACGTAACGACGCTGCCGGTTCGGCAATTGCCTGATCTGCGCCAATATTCGGCGCTGCCATCTGCATTTCTGTCTCCGGTATCATTTGCACTTGAATATCCGCTACAATCTGATCCGCTTCCTGATCTGCGGCCGCCTTCGTTTTTCCATTTGTTACAGGTTGGTCCATTAGGTATGACCCTTGGATATCCTGTCCCAGGATTGCCTTATCCGGCGTAGAGATCATTCCTATGGCCAATTCCTGTCCGGACGCCAAGGCTTGGGTCTCAATTCCGAAAACTTCCGCAAATTCGAGGTCTACAACATTCCCGGATGAACCATGGCACAATTCATCATCTTTAACATCAACCGTCTTTTGCATGACTTTCGTTGCTGATATCTCCATATTTCACCTCCTTTCGCGTGAACCTGCATGATAGGTACTCATTTACAGCTTCTTCGTATTCCTTTTTTAGAATTGCTGTAAATTGTTCAAATTCTTTATTTTTTAGGCATTCAAACGCCTTTTTTTCCGTCATCAGACCGACCAGCCTCTTTATACACTCATCTTTTTCACGCTCAGTCCGCGTGATGTTATGCTTTTGTTCCTCTATACCAGACCATAAATACCTCATCCATGATATATACCCCGCCGCGTCGCCGACCGATATCCCTGAAGCAGCCTCCCTGTTATATTCCCCCGCTCTGCGCCGCAAGTCGTCCTGCAGTTCATCCAGCTCATCGATCTGACTGTTCAATCTGACGACGATTGCCGAAAGCACGTTTTTTTCCTCTTTTTCCAGCAGCTGTTTGATATTCAGCAACGGCTGCAGCGAGAATTTTGCCTTTTTCATAATGTCCTACTCCATCACCTTTGCCAACATTCGCAGCGTCTCATCAAAATCGTACCGCTGGTCAACCTGCTGCCTGAGGAACCCATTGATTGCGGGCATTACCCTGATAGCCTCGTCTATCTCCGGATTTGCGCCTTTTTTATATGCGCCGATGTTTATGAGGTCCTGCGCGTCTTCATACACCGCCAGCATGCGTTTTACTTCATCAGCATGCTTCAGGTGCTCCTTCGCGGCGATGTCGGGCATCAATCTGCTTACACTCGCAAGTATGTCTATCGCCGGATAATGGTTGCGCGCGGCAAGGCTCCTTGAGAGCACTATATGCCCGTCGAGTATGCCTCTTACGGCATCAGCCACAGGTTCGTTCATATCATCGCCATCTACGAGGACGGTATATAATCCGGTTATCGATCCTTTGCCGGAATTACCGGAGCGTTCAAGCAACCTGGACAGCTGTACGAAAACGGAGGGTGTGAATCCGCGTGATACAGGCGGTTCGCCGATGGCCATTCCGATCTCCCGCTGAGCGTTAGCGAATCTTGTGACCGAATCCATCAGGAGCAGGACGTTCGCGCCCTGGTCTCTGAAATATTCGGCTATGGCGGTAGCTGTAAGGGCCGATTTCATCCTCAGAATGGGCGACTGGTCAGATGTGGCCACAACGATTATCGACCGCTTCATACCCTCATCCTTCAGGTCCTTTTCGATGAACTCCTTGACTTCACGTCCCCTTTCGCCGACAAGCGCTATCACGTTTATATCAGCATGAGTATTGCGTGTGATCATGCCCAGAAGCGTGCTCTTGCCCACGCCGCTTCCGGCGAAGATACCAACGCGCTGTCCTCGTCCGCACGTAAGCATGCCGTCTATCGCCTTGACTCCCAAAGGCATACTCGTATTTATACGCGCACGGGACAACGGATCGGGCGGCATATTATCCAGACCATAGTACTTGTCAATATTTACAGCCCCTTTTCCATCTATCGGATTGCCCAGGCCGTCCAGGATCCTGCCCTGAAGATCATGGCCTACAGGTATCCTTATGGCGCTCTTTGTCGAAATAATCCTGCTCCCTTGTCCTATTCCCTCAAGGTGGCTGTATGGTACCAAAATTACCTTACTGTCCCTGAAACCGACCACCTCGGCGAGGATAAAGCTCTCCCCGTTGAGTGAATAGATCTTGCAGACATCCCCTATTTTTGAAACAGGGCCGTCGGACTCAATGGTCAGACCGATGACATGTTTTACCTGACCGCTGTATGATTGCAGATCCGAGTCCCTGATAATTCTCCTGTATTTTGCTAAATCAATATTAATCATATTTGCGCCGTTTCCTCTGTATCAAGCAGACGCTTTGCATTGTTCAGCTTTGTTGTTATACCGCAGTCAATGGTTCCGTTTTCAAACTCCACTATGCAATCGCCCTTGGACGCAGCTGTGTCATCCACCAGCTCGATCTGCTGTCTTTTGCCGCTGCTGTTCCTTAGGTCGGCGATAATCGGGAGCGCATTGAGATAATCGTTTACGCACAGTTTTATTACAGCTTTGCTGTCATCTTTCAATTGATTTACCGCATTATTCAATAACAACGTCAAATAGGCATCCGAACGGTCAAGCTCGTATTCCAGTATCTTTTCCGCGATATCGCAGGCAAGCTCCAATATATCCTTTCTGATGCTATTCAGGACATCTTCCTGCTTAACAGCCAGATCATCGAAGATTTTTTTTATCTTGGTTTCAGCGCTTTTTATGGCTGTTTCCATATCGTGCAAGCCCTGCTCCAAACCTTCGGAATACCCTTCGCGAAAGGCGTCCTGACTTATTTTCACGGCGTCCTGCTCTGCCTTTGCAATCAGTTCGGCAGCCAATACAGCCGGATCGGGCTCTTCCGGAGCGCTAACCCGATCATTTGCCAGAGTTGTCGCCACCTCGGGATCATTATCCGGGCTGTTGCTTTGCGTATCATTATCCGGTCCGTCGCTTTGCGTGTCATTCAAATCACCGGCGATTTTACCGGCTGCCTCACGGCTTTCTGTATCGGGAGCTTCAAATACCGGAAGAATCCCACCGCTTTCGGTGTTCAAAGTATGTACGATGATGGGAATCGCAGTTTCCATATTTATAACGGATGACCGGTATATTTTATGCAATGAGTCCATCCTCCCTGTCACGCGCAATTACAATCTCGCCGTCTTCTTCGAGCTTGCGTATCAGACTTACGACCTTCTGCTGGGCTTCCTCGACATCCCTCACACGTACGGGACCTAAGAGCGCAAGGTCTTCTTTGATCGTCTCCTGCATGCGCTGTGACATATTCGCGAATATAACCTTGCTTACATCTTCATTGGCCCCTTTAAGGGCTATTGTAAGGTCATGGTTGTCTACGTCCCGGAGAACCCGCTGGATGCTGATCCTGCTCAGTTTGATGATGTCTTCGAATACGAACATCTTGCGTTTTATCTCATCGGCAAGTTCCTGATTGCGCGAACCCAGACTCTCAAGTATATATTTTTCCGTGCCCCTGTCGACCGAATTGAGTATTGCCACAGTGGAATCGACGCCGCCAACCATCATATGCTCGGTCATATCCATCGAAGAAAGTTTTTTCTCAAGGATCCTTTCAATTTCTTTGATATATTCCGGCGAGGTCCTTCCCATTTTCGCAATTCTGGCCACTACCTCTATCTGCCGATCCTGTGGGAGCGATGCCAATACATTAGCGGCCTGTTTGGGGTCGAGGTATGAAAATATCAGCGCTATAGTCTGGGGATGTTCATTTTGGATGAAGTTGACCAATTGGTTCGGATCCGCCCGTCTTACGAAGTCAAACGGCCGCACCTTCAATGACGAGGTGAGTTTATGTATGAGTTCATCCGCACGCTGCGCCCCTATCGCCTTATTCAGTATCTCCTTCGCATATTCTATTCCGCCCTCGGATATGTAATTGCGTGCAAGGCATAGTTCATAGAACTCATCAAGGATCTGCTGCTTGACTTCGGGAGATACCCTCCTTACATTAGCGATGGCAAGGGTCAGCCTTTCAATCTCATCTTCCTGCAGGTACTTCAATATCTGCGAAGAGTAGACCTTTCCAAGGGCAACCAGCAACAACGCCGCCTTATGTCTTAGAATTAATTCCGTGTCTGCGTTCATTCAACAGGCTCCTTCTCTTCCGACAGCCAACTCCTGAGAATATTGGCAACCAATTCGGGATTGCTGTTTATTAATTCGCCAATTTTCTCCTTCTTGTCGTTTTCCTTCATTTCAATAACATTATCAATAGCATTACCCGCGGTATTAGCGGCAATCGCTTCAATTGCAAGCTCCGCGGGCGTAATGCCGCGTGAATCTGCCTTGCCGTCCTTATCTTTGGCCTTACTCTTACCCTTAGACGCAAATGTCCTGAACATAAAGAATACTCCTACGATAATAATAAGCAGGATAACGCCGATGCGGATATAGTAGCCGAATTGCTCTGCTTGCTTTACCCTTTCAGCCGTCTCATTCTGAGATTTCACAACATCGTCGATTATGGCGTTGCCTGCCAGCGGCAGGTATTCAACCGCAACAGAATCTTCGCTTACTCCGACAGCCGCGGCGACAAGATTTTTAACACTTTCTGAGTAATCGCCTTTACGATTCGTACTGTCAATGATAACTGAGACAGATAAACTCTCGACATACCCCTTCTCTTCCACTATATGCTCTTTAATCGAATTGACTTCATAATTAATCGTCTCTGCGTTTTTATAATATACCGAATCATCCGCGCTCATGACGGGATAGCTATATGCGCCGGAGTCAGAACCCGAATCCGTCCCCGTACCGGGACCGGTATCGGCGACTGAACCGGAACCTGAATTCGAAGCCGAACCTGCGGAAGACCCCGAGTCTTTCCTGATATCCTCGCGCAACCTGTCTATACTGACGATGATACCTTCTGCGCCATTGGCGGAAGGCTCGAACTTTTCGCTGTCTATGGTGCGCTCATCGAAATTCAGTTTGACGCTGACCTTCGAGTATGCCCTGCCTAAACCGAATATCGGCTGCAGCAGATCCATTATCTGCTTCTCCAGACGGTCCTCGACGCTGCACTGCAGCGCATATCTGTCGGTAAAATCGGAGCTGTCGCCATTTGCATTGAAATCCAGGATATTCATGTTGCTGTCGATAATACTGATATTATCGGGTGTCAGACCTGGAACGCTTTTTTGTACGAATTCCGCAATAGCCCTTATGTTCTTTGACGAGAGCTCCTGGTCGGCATGCTTGGTCAGCAAAATGGCCGCGGTGGCATCACGTATGTCATCGGACAATACGAAAGAGCTTTCGACAGGCAGCGTGATAAGCACCCTTGCATCCGCCACGCCTTCTATCGTCTTGATTGCATTCTGTATATGCTGCTGCAGCTGGTATTGTCTGTAGACGCGCTTGTCTTCTTCAGTAACTCCGATACCCGAGCCCATTTTTATAATATCGAGGTCAAAGCCGTTCTTGGGATACCCCTTGGTCGCCAAATCCATCCTCAGTCCGTCGACCCTGTCTTTGGGCACCATAATTGTACCGTTTTCGCCCGCTTTTGACGGTACCTTCATTTCATCAAGCATTTCAAGTATATTCCCTGCATCCTGCAAATCCAGATTGGTATACAGAACCGCATATTCTTTATTGCTGATGAGTACGGTGAATGTGGCAATGGATACAACGAGTATGGCGGATATTATTATCAGATTCCTTTTGAAGTTTTTATCCTTGCTGTTCCAGAACTCGGTTATCTGTCCGGCTATATCTTTAAATATTTTTCCCACTTTTATACCTGCATCCTCATGATCTCGTTATACGCGTCTATGATCTTATTGCGTATCTGTATAGTCAGGCTAAGCGCGATGTCAGCCTTTTCAGCATCAATAAGGATCTTTGCAAGATCATTGGCGCTTCCGGTGGCAAGCGCGACGCTGTTTGCCTTGTCTGCAGCGTCTGTCTGGACCGCGCTGTCCACGATATCCATGAGTACGTCGGCAAAGCCTTTTTCATCAGCCTGTCCGTTGATTTTGTCACTTAAGACAGATTCCGGCTGTATTGAAATCGCATCAATTTTCATTTGCATCCTCCGTTATTTTTCATTAGTATCCTTTGCTAGTATCCTTTGCTACCTGCCTATTTCAAGCGTCTTGGCCGCTATGTTCTTGAATGCGTTAACAACTGTTATATTCGATTCATACGAGCGTACCGCAGCCACCATATCGACCATCTCGCGCGCAATATCCACATTGGGCATCTGCACGTAGCCCTCCGCGTCCGCATCCGGATGCGAAGGATCGTATACAAGGTTGAATGCGCTGTCGTCTTCCATTATGGCCTTGACGCGCACCCCGCTGCCTGCGTTGGCATCCAGGCTGTCCTGATATATGCCTGAGAAGGACGGTGCTTCTTCCAGAACGGCATACCTTCTGCGGTAAGGTTGTCCGTCCGCCGCCCGGGTTACCGATTCACAGGCGATATTCTGGGCGATGACGTCCATCTTGAGCCTTTGAGCCGTCAATCCGGAAGCGCTTATATCCAGTGTCCTAAAAATACTCATTATTGCTACCTCCCCCCGTTAATGGCCATTTTGAGTCGGCCAAGTTCCTTATTAAGCTTAGTTATGAGCGTATTATAATAAATTGTGTTTTTAGTCAGCTCGGTCATCTCAATGTCAATATCTACATTGTTGCCGTCTGCCCTCATCGAGGTATTGCCGGATTTGACGATGCTAATCGGAGCATTGTCCAAATCTCCTCCCCAGCCTGTATCAAGGTGCTTCGCACGTGTCTTTTTACCTCCGACTGTGCCTCTTTCAATGGCACTCTTAAGGAGCGATTCAAATTCTACCCGCGATTTTTTAAAACCTGGAGTATCGGCATTGGCGATATTGTCCGCTATGACCTCTTGCCTTTTCCATGAAGCTTCAATCGCCTTTTCAAGCAATTTTGAAGAATTCAGTATCTGTTGCAGCATAATACCCCCCTGTTTTTCTGAACACATACTAACGTGTCATCTGTATAATTTTATTGGGATTGCAGCGATAGGCTCACAAGTAAGGTTTGAGGCCCGTCGTGCATCCACCGGCAGCTGGCTGCCATAGAATGAAGTTGTTCATCCTTTAGGCCCTATAGCTTTGCGCCACCGCCTTTTGACGGTTTTGCCCTTATCAATGGATCACGTCGGATCCATTTCCAAGAATTTACCAATTCTTCGTGATTTCATATTATAGCAACCATTATTAATTAATACAATATATTTTTAATGGAAACGTAATAAAACTGTAATAATTGGGAATAAAGTACCATGGGCACTTAGGCCATTAGGTCTATAAGCAACCCTTTAATCGAGTCGATCCTGTTTAACAATGCGATATTGTCACTTTGATGATCCAGAATATCATTGATGAGCTTATCAAGTTCGTCACTTATTTTTTTTACTATGGAATATTCCTTATACTTGCCTTTTCGGTCAAAGCCGCGGTCAACGTCAACGGTAAATGCTGACCGTACCGCGGTCCTGATGAATTCATCGACAAGCTTCCTGTATTTGTGCAACTCATAGATGTCTGCTTTGGCCGATAATGCCTCGCCTTGCTTTACGATACCGTCCATCAGGCTCTTAAGCTTTTCTTCCCTGATCTCAACAGCCCTGGCGCAATAACAGCCCTTGAAAGAACTAGCCGGAGCCCCGCGTATGAGACCGGGACCTGCAGGCTGAATACCTTTGCGTTCAATTGTCGAAACCTTGCCGACCTTTAGATCCATGCTCCTGATTACCTATCCCTGCCTGTCTATATATAAACCGCAGGCAGACGGTGTTTTTATCCTGTCACGCAACTCGTCAAGTTTTTTCCCGGCGGCTTCGATATTCATCCCCATCAGTTTATGCATCTCAACCATCATTTCATTAATTCGGGGAGAACCGGCAGATGTTGTATATGATATACCTGTTGCGGATAGTTCATCGATACCGGTCTGTATATTTTCTATACATGCGGACAGTTCTTCATATTCTTCGCGCTCGATATACCCTCTTTGATTACGCAATTCATCAAGTATCTTTTCAACCAAATCCATCTTATAATGCAATAGATCCCCCTGTTGCATAGTTATTTCTCCTGTCAATGGCAACGGCCTGCGCCCAGGTTTCCCGAAGCTCGCTCAACAGATTGACCAGCGGCGGGAGCAGCGCGGCGTCTTTTTTTATATTTGCTGAGATAAGTTCGTTGTAAATATACCTGTATATCGACATAAGGTTGGCGGAGATGCGATACTGCATATCAAGACTCGAAATCAGCTGCAGAATGATGTCCTGAGCTTTGAGCAGGGCGCTGTGCGCATCCGAAGGCTGTTTTCCGGAAATATACCGCACGGCGTTCCTTATATTCCTGATACACGCGTCATACATCATAACGAGCAACCTGCCCGGGCCTGCTGTAAGTATGTCCCGCTGCCTGTATTCATCTGCAGTATTCATCGTTTATGCGTCCTTTCAAGTTTTTTTGCATGCTTGTTTTCTGGCATGCTTATTTCATTTGCATGCCAAGATTCTGTGATAGCCAGTTGCTCTGCGAATT
>CAZCKQ010000036.1:0-11999 GCA_964499315.1 uncultured Eubacteriales bacterium
CAGGTATTTATATGGAATCTGGCCATCGGAACACTATTCCCACCCATTCTCCGAGCTCTGTCGCTTCAATCAGGCAAAACCCTGCCGATACATAGCTGTTAATGACTTCATCCCTTCGTCCCTTTATTATGCCCGACACAATGCAGTAACCGCCGTTTTTGATGACAAGCGGAATCTTTGCGCAAAATTCCAGGATAACATCAGCAATTATATTGGCTGCAACAATGTCAAACTTTTCAAGAGCCGGTAAAAACCAGTCAATTGTCCCGCATTTTACATCGATCTTGTCGGCTGCGCCATTCAACGCAGCATTTTGTTTCGTAACGCGAACCGCTATCTCATCGATATCGGCCGCGACTACGCGGGATGCTCCGCAGCCGACGGCAGCAAGGGAAAGGATCCCGCTGCCGCAGCCTATGTCCATCATGCTTGCTCCCGGGAAAATGTATTTTTCAATAAGACGTGCGCATATAGCCGTTGATTCGTGCGTTCCCGTACCGAATGCCATTCCGGGATCGAGTTGTATTACTGTTTCTCCGCGGGCTTGGTCATAAGACTCCCACGACGGTTTTATAACTATCTTGTCGGTGATGTGAAATGGTTTGTAATATTTGCGCCAGGAGTTTGACCAGTCCTCTTCTGCAAGATTGTCCAGTGAGATTGCTGTAATGGCAGCTCCCGAGCGATCGGCCGCCATCCGGATCTTGCGCGTCAAATCCTCGTAGTATCCTTCCGGGCAGTCGCCTGCCGGAAAATACGCTTTAAAGATAACCCTGTTTTCTGCATAATCAATTTCAGCGCCTGTGGAACCACAAGAGACAAGGATGCCGGACAGCTTATCTTCATATTCTCTGTCTGCTTCGATCTGGATGTAAGTACATTTCATAGAAGCTAAGGTCATATCCCCAATGTATTCTTCATTTTATCAAAAAAACCTCTGCGCTGCTCATGTACTTCATCACCGCTGATTTCAGCGAATTCGCGCAATATTGTCTTCTGTTTTTCATTCAATTTCTTTGGGACTTCTATATTGACTTTGATATATTGGTCGCCGCGTCCGTTGCTTCTAAGGTGCTGGATGCCTTTGCCTTTCAGCCTGAATATGGTGCCCGTCTGGGTGCCTTCCGGAACGGTGAATTTAACTTTTCCTTCAAGCGTCGGGACATCAAGTTCACACCCAAGCGCGCTTTGCACAAATGTGACGGGTATTTCACATACCACATCATCGCCCTGCCGTTGGAACAGCGGATGCGGCTTCACCCTGACCACTACGAAAAGGTCGCCCGCAGGCCCGCCGCGATAACCGGGCTCTCCTTCGCCCCTGAGGGAAATTACCTGATCGTCGTTGATACCCGCCGGAATATTTATACTTATTTTAACGTTCTTTTTTGTCCTGCCTGTACCGTTGCACGAACGGCATGGATCGGTCAGGATTTTGCCTTCTCCGTGACATATTTCGCACGTCTTGATATTAACGAACTGACCGAATACCGTACTCTGTTTGTATTGTATCTGCCCCGTGCCGCCGCAGTGCTTGCACGTGGACGGGCCCGTTCCGGGTTTGGCGCCGCTGCCGTTGCAGACACCGCATACTTCGGATCTGTCTACCGAGATTTGTTTTTGTATGCCGAAAGCCGCATCCTCAAAGGAAATCTCAACAGCCGTTTTTATATCCATGCCTTTTCTGGGCGCCGTTTTTGACCGGCTGGACTGCCTTCCGAAACCGGAACCGCCAAAAAAGGAATCGAATATATCTCCCAAGCCGAAATCCATATCGCCGAATCCGCTGAATCCGCCAAAGCTGGACGGATCGAGCCCGGCATGCCCGAAACGGTCATACTTCGACCGTTTCTGCGGGTCGCTCAGGACTTCATATGCCTCGTTTATTTCTTTAAAGTTTGCCTCTGCAGTCTTGTCACCGGGATTGACATCGGGATGATACTGTTTGGCGAGCTTACGGTATGCCTTCTTTAAATCGGCCTCGGAGGCATTTTTATCGACGCCGAGGACCTCATAATAATCCCTTTTTTCAGTCAACGCTTATCACCGTTTGTCATCGTCGACAACCTTATAATCCGCGTCATACACATCCCCCTGTCCGCCACCCGGACCTCCCGGGCCGCCCGGACCACCGGGGCCTTCTGCGCCTGGACCAGGTCCTCCGGGCCCGTAGCCACCATCCGGACCGGCGCCCGGTCCCCCCGGACCGCCCTGGCCTGACTGGTATATCTTCGATGAAATATCGTAAAACGCCTGCTGCAGCTTTTCCGACGCCTGCTTTATCGCCGCCGTATCCTGCCCTTTCAAGGCTTCCCTGACTTTATTGATCTCGTCTTCGATCCTTGATTTATCGGAAGCATTCAACTTATCACCAAGGTCTTTGACTGTCTTCTCGGATTGATAGACCAACGAATCCGCGTTATTCCTGATCTCGACATCCTCTTTCCGCTTTTTGTCCTCGTTCGCGAATTTCTGCGCATCCTTGACGGCCTTGTCAATTTCGCTGTCGCTAAGATTGGTCGATGCGGTTATCGTAACCTTCTGTTCGTTCCCCGTACCCAAATCCTTGGCCGAAACATGCACAATACCGTTCGCGTCGATGTCGAAAGTAACATCAATCTGAGGCACGCCTCTCGGGGCCGGCGGTATCCCCGACAGATGGAATCTGCCGAGTGTCTTGTTGTCTGCCGCCATTTCACGTTCGCCCTGAAGCACATGTACTTCGACACTTGTCTGTCCGTCTGCCGCGGTTGAAAACACCTGATTCTTTTTTGTCGGTATGGTGGTATTCCTCTCCACCAGCTTGGTGAAAACGCCTCCTAATGTCTCGATACCGAGCGACAGAGGCGTGACGTCGAGAAGAAGGAGATCCTTTACCTCGCCCGTAAGCACGCCGGCCTGGATTGCCGCGCCGATTGCCACGCATTCGTCAGGGTTAATGCCTTTATAAGGTTCCTTGCCTGTGAATTTGCGTACGATTTCCTGAACCGCGGGCATCCTTGTCGCGCCGCCTACAAGCAGGATCTTATCGAGTTTATCGGCGGAAAGGCCTGAATCTTGCAATGCCTGCCTCATAGGCCCCATTGTCTTATCGACCAGGTCAGCGGTCAGTTCTTCAAGCTTAGCCCTTGTCATTGTTATGTCAAGATGCTTCGGGCCTGTTGCATCCGCCGTTATGAACGGCAGGTTGATATTTGTCTGCGTAACGCCGGATAATTCGATTTTGGCCTTTTCAGCCGCTTCTTTCAACCTCTGCAGAGCCATTTTGTCATTTCTCAGATCGATGCCGTTTTCACGCTTGAATGTGTCGGCAAGATAATCGATTACCCTCTGGTCGAAGTCGTCGCCGCCGAGCCGGTTATTGCCGTTGGTGGCCAACACTTCGAATACGCCGTCCCCGATTTCGAGGATGGATACGTCGAATGTACCGCCCCCGAGGTCATACACCAATATCTTCTGGTCATGCTCCTTATCGAGGCCGTAAGCAAGCGCCGAGGCGGTAGGCTCGTTGATGATCCTCATGACTTCGAGGCCTGCAATCTTTCCGGCATCCTTTGTAGCCTGCCTCTGCGAATCGCTGAAATATGCAGGTACTGTAATGACTGCCTGGGTTATGGTCTCGCCGAGGAATGCCTCGGCATCTGCCTTCAGTTTCTGAAGGACCATGGCCGATATCTCCTGCGGGGTATAATCCTTGTTATCTATTCTTACTTTCCTGCTGGTACCCATATCCCTTTTAATCGAGACGATGGTCCTGTCAGGATTGGTTATCGCTTGCCTCTTTGCAACCTGGCCGACAAGCCTTTCTCCGGTCTTTGAAAAAGCGACGACAGACGGAGTGGTCCTGTTGCCCTCGGCATTCGGGATAACGACAGGTTCTCCGCCCTCCATGACGGCGACGCAAGAGTTAGTCGTCCCCAAATCGATTCCTATTACTTTACCCATATGATTTCTCCTCCTGTTATATACTAATTAGCCACTTTGACAACGCTATGACGTACTACTCTGTCCTGGATCATAAAACCTTTTTGCAATTCATCCACTACAACGCTCTCGCCGAGATTGTCATCCTTAACATGCATGACGGCGTTATGAATATTCGGATCGAATTTCTCGCCAATACATTTTATTTCTTCAAGCCCGAATTTCTTCATTACATCGTTGAACTGCCTCAGGATCAATTTGATACCGTCTTTCACAGCCTTGATGCTTTGCTCGTTATGCTCGTTGTCCGCGGAACCTGCAGCCTTTTCCAGATTGTCCAAAACAGGCAGGAACGCGCTGATAACATCGCATATCGTATCAAAACCGATAACGGACTTTTCCTTGGCCGTCCTTTTCTTATAATTATCAAACTCCGCCGCAAGTCTCTGCAAGGCGTCAAAATACTCCTCGGCCTGCTTCGAAACTGAGGCGAGCTTATCCTTCAGACCGTCAATCTCTGCGCGGCATCCCGCATGGATGTCATCAGTTTTTTCCTGTTTGTCATCCTGTACTTCTATGGTATTATCCATCTTTCATTTTCCTCCTGGTGTTATTCGAGTTCTTCGTCAACCAATCTGAGCAACTCCCTGTTCAGCATCTTGCTGATATATCGCAGCGACGCTATGACCCCGGCATAATCCATCCTTATGGGTCCTATCACGCCTATCGTTCCAAGAAGCGCATCCTCAAGACTGTAAGAAGCCGTTATAAGGCTGCAATCCTTTATCTCGTCCAGCTCGTTTTCAGACCCTATCCTCACCCTTATCTCGCCGTTTTCACCTGTGCTCCTCAATAACCTTGCCATCAGATCCTTGGCATCCATGATATCGAGCAGTTCCCTTGCCTTGACTATATCCCTGAACTCCGGATGATTGAATATTTTTGTGGTCCCGTCAATATAAAGCTCGTTATTATCGACCTGATCGATACAATTTTTTACCCCGTCCAATATCGGTTTAAGGTTTTCGGAATAAGCCCCGATAAGTTTTTCGATTTCCCTGATAACTTTTGTATTGATCTGTTCCAAAGTAAGGCCGCTTAATTTGTCGTTCAGGATGTTCGATATCCTGATAAGGGCATCAGGAGTCAGTGACTCGGAAATCCTGACGATACAGTTTCTTACTACTCCTGTATTGGTGACAGCCACGATAAGCGCCTTGCCGGAATCCACGGGGACCACCTGTACTGCTTTGAGCTTGCTTCTGTTCATATTGGGCGTGACTGCCATGGAGGTATATTCCGTCACCCTCGACAGGACCGCGGAGGCATGCTTTATTATATCGCCGAGTTCGTTTATCCTGCTCTGAAGCGCATCCTTTATTAATTCGGTCTCCCGGGCGCTCAATTCACGGAGCTTCATCAATTCGTCCACATACAGCCTGTATCCTTTGACGGATGGAACCCTGCCGGCTGACGTGTGAGGCTGCGCAAGATATCCCATCTCCTCAAGATCGGACATTTCGTTGCGGATGGTTGCGGAGCTCAACCCCAGTTCGTGCTTTCTTGCAATTGTTCTTGAGCCTATGGGTTCTGCCGTGTCGATGTAGTCGTCTATTATCGTCTGAAGAATCATCCTTTTCCTCTTATCAAGGAACATGTCTGCCTCCATGGATTAAGAAGCGCGATTTTGCGCTTCTGTTGTTAGCACTCTCATTAAGCGAGTGCTAATACTATCTCAAAAATAGCATTATGATTTATTTTTGTCAAGTAATATTCTGATTAATAATTCGGGTATTATCGCAAACCTGCAGTCTTAAGAGCATCCAGTACCGCGTCGCATAAAGCCTGAGCTGCCTGCTGCTTGAATTTAGCGGTCTTAAGAAGTGTCCTGTCGCTGCTGTTCGTTATAAATGCTATTTCAGCTATGGCCGCCGGCATGGATGTTTCCCTGAGGACGACGAGATTAGGCTTGTCTCTGACTTTCCTGTCAATTGTCCCAAGCCTCCCGATCAGGTATTTGTGGATGATCCCGGCGAATGCCTTGCCATGGAATTTTCCCGGAACCGGATTCGCAATCGGATAGCACAGCGTCATCGTGCCTCTGTATGCCGGGTCGGGTATGGCGTTGTTATGTATGCTTAAAAACAGGCAGGCATTAAGCTTGTTGGCTATGTACGTCCTTTCATACACGCCGACGAAGCAATCGTCATCCCTGGTCATATACGTCTTTACATTATTTTTAATAAGCAATTGGTTAAGCCTTGCGGCAATATCAAGGTTGATGTCCTTCTCTTTCAATCCGCCTCCCAAAGCGCCGGGATCCACTCCGCCATGCCCCGCGTCTATGACCACCGGCCCCGCTTTGCCGCTTTCGCCGGGATCCAGCAAAGTAATGGCGCTATCATTTGTCTCAGGCCTTGCAACGATGCTGTAAGCCAGCCTGATTTTGGACTTAAAGACGATCCGGACGGTATTTTCACCGCTGCCGTCATCATCCGCTCCTGTCATTACTTCATAATATTCGAGCAGCGCATCATCGACTATCGTTTTTCCATTTCCGACAACGGTCTCCCCGGCCGGGAACGAAATCGTATACTTAAGGCCGTCTTCTTCCGATGTTTCGGTATAATACCTCTTCTGCTCCTCCTCATAGCCGTCGGTGAGCATTATCCCCTTTAAAAGCAGGCAATGCCTGTCGCCGTGTGAATAATATGTTATATTCTTAATGACCGGTTGTGTTAATGTTATTACCAGTCTGTCCTTTTCTTCCCTGATTTTGTACGGATGATCCGAAGTGAGGTCTAGAACCACGCGCCCCATTCCTTTATAAAGCTGAGAATACCGCACTGCCTTTACCGTGCTTCCTTTTACGGCAACAGTGCCCGGGTCGCGCACGAAAGCGCCGGGGAAATCTACAACGATCCTGTCGGGCTGCGTCATGCGAAAGATTTTATATCCTTTGTATGACGATATGTTGATGCTTATTTCATCTGAGAGGACATTTTTTGTATATGTAATTGATCTGAGAGTTTTGCTAAGGGTGCCGGTATTGACCGCGGCATAAACTTGATAATCCCTGCAAACAAAGCTGAACAGTCCCGTGTTGAAATCACTGAAAACAATAAAATAATCGATATTCTCGTCCTGCTGCCGATCCTGCTTGTCATACGTATGGCCCCCCGCCTGTATCTTGGCGTTTTATCTACTGTGCTTATTTTTGTGCTTTTTTATTGTGCTTTTCTGATTCTCCTAATGATATTATACAACCACAGTACTTCTGTCTGTAAAGTCCCAATTCTTTAGCCATCGATTGGCCTTTGCGGAATCCATCCCTGAAATCGCGGTAAATAAACGCGGTGCCGTGCTCCGCCGCAGCCTTTTCCCCTGCCTCTCTGATCAAATCATGCTTCTGGTACGGGCTCACCAGCAGCGTCGTGGTAAAACCGGCGAAGCCGTTCTGACTCGCGTATGCCGCCGCGCGACGCATCCTTATGGTATAGCAGAAGATGCACCGCTCCCGTACGTCGGATGCTGCTGCAGTTGCAGCTTCAGTTCCAGCTTCAGCTTCAGGGAACTCAAGCCATTTATCCATCAAAAAATCATCTTCGTACGCCACATCAAGCCCGGCCAGAGACGCGTATTTTTCAAGCGTCTGCTTTCGGCGGGCAAATTCCTCAAGAGGATGGATATTCGGATTGAAAAACAGCCCTTTGAATGGCAGGCCTTCTTCTGTCAGGACGGATACCGGATAAGCGGCGCAGGGGGCGCAGCATATGTGGAGCAGCACCGGTTTAACCGCCTGTGCAGGCTTACTCGTATTTGATGCCGAAATGCTCATAAGCCAGTCTGGTGACCATCCTTCCCCGCGGCGTCTTGTTGATGAACCCGAGCTGCAGCAGATAAGGCTCGCAAAGGTCCTCAATGGTCCCGGTCTCTTCGCCGATGCATGCCGAAATGGTCTCAAGTCCGACCGGACCGCCGCCGAATTTCTCTATTATACTTAAAAGCATGACCCTATCGATGCTGTCAAGGCCCAGCTTGTCTATCTCAAGAGCATCAAGCCCCATCATCGCGACTTCGCCGGTTATCGTCCCGTCGGCTTTTATCTGCGCAAAATCCCTGATCCTTTTCAGCAGCCTGTTGGCAACCCTCGGCGTGCCTCTCGCCCGCCTGGCTATTTCGATAGCGCCCTTTTCATCTATCTTCGCATTAAGTATATCCGCCGACCTCTTGACGATCAATACGAGTTCTTCGATTGAATACAGTTCCAATCTGTTTATTATGCCGAATCTGTCCCTTAACGGCGAAGTGAGCAGCCCCGCCCTCGTAGTCGCCCCAACGAGCGTGAACCTGGGCAGGTCCAGCCTTATGGAGCGCGCGCTGGGGCCTTTGCCTATTATTATGTCCAACGCATAGTCTTCCATTGCGGGATACAATATCTCTTCGACGCTCCTGTTCAGGCGGTGGATCTCATCAATAAACAGCACATCATAATTGCCCAGATTTGTAAGTATCGCCGCAATATCTCCGGGCTTTTCAATGGCAGGACCGGACGTCACCCTGAAGCTCACGCCCAGCTCGTGCGCGATTATTCCGGCAAGCGTAGTCTTTCCGAGGCCGGGGGGTCCATAAAGGAGGACATGGTCGAGAGCCTCTTTCCTTTTTTTTGCAGCCTCTATGAAAATAGAGAGGTTCTGCTTGATCTTGGTCTGTCCGACATATTCGTCCATGCGCCGGGGTCTCAAACTCGCCTCATCCAGGTCTTCGCCGGACGCCTTGCAGCCTACCAGCCTCTCTTCATCCATAACCGTATATTCTCCTTCTTCTGTAATCGTCATCCCGCGGCAAATTCTCTGAGTGTCTTCTTGATCAGCGTTTCAAGGTCCATGCCTTCCTTATAGGCTTTGGAAACAGCCTTGCTCGATTCCACGGCGGTATAGCCCAATATCATCAACGCGCTCACCGCTTCAGTCACGATATCGCTCCTGTCCGGCAGCCCTTCACCTGATGCGGCAGCGACGCCGGCAAGCGCCATCTGGTCTTTTTTTAGCTTGTCCTTGAGTTCGAGTATTATCTTCTGCGCAGTCTTGCTCCCTATTCCCTGAGCCTTTGACAGAGCCGCCGAATCGCCCGTGATGACGGCGAGGCTGAAATTCGAAGGCGTCATTGCGGAAATGACCGACATCGCGGCCTTCGGACCTATCCCCGAGACAGTGATGAGAAGTCCGAACATGGCCAGCTCCTCCAATGTGGCAAACCCATAAAGGCTCAGGTTATCTTCCCTTACATACAAATGAGTGTGAAGAAGGGCCTCCGTACCGACAGGCCCGAGTGACGCCATCGTCGAAAGCGGCACAACGAGATGGTATCCGATGCCTCCGGTCTCGATCACCGCTGAACTACCGCTTTTACTTGCAATTTTCCCTTTTATGTACGCGAACAATCTATTATCTCCTTATTATCTCTGTATCATCGGTAACATCTGTATCCCCTGTATCCACTGAATCCTCTGTATCATAATGAAGCAAGCTTGCACGAATGGGCGTGACAGATGGCAACGGCCAGGGCATCGGCAGCGTCGTCAGGTCTCGGTATCTCCTTCAGATTGAGCAGAAGCTTGACCATTTGCTGCATTTGAGTTTTCTCGGCCTTGCCGTACCCGACGATGGCCTGCTTCACCTGGAGCGGCGTATATTCAAAAATATCACGTCCGGACCTTGCCGCCGCCAGGAGTGCGACGCCCCTGCCATGACCTACGCTCAGCGCCGTCTTGACATTCTTATTAAAAAATAGCTCCTCAACCGATACTGCATCCGGACTGTACCTCCCGATCAGCATCTCAAGCTGCTCATCAAGATACAGGAGCCTCTTGGGCAGCGCATCCGACGGATCCGTCCCGATTACGCCGTAATCGATCGCCTTCAATTTGTTGCAGCTATATTCGATTATCCCATATCCCGTAATAGCGAAACCCGGATCAATGCCAAAAATCACCATAAAAACCTAGCTTGAATATTTATTAATTGCATTGCATAAATATACGTCATGTTGTATAATATCTCCAATTATTGTATAATAAACTTCATTTAAAATGAAGCACTAATTTTGCGGGAGGTAGCAAATGGCGGCAAAGCAGGCTGAGAAGCAAAAGGTTGTACTGGCGTATTCGGGAGGGCTTGATACCTCTATCATCATACCCTGGCTCAAGGAGAATTACAATTGCGAAGTCATAGCCATGGCCGCGGACGTCGGCCAGGGCGAAGAGCTCGAACCCCTGAAGGAAAAGGCGATCAACACAGGCGCCAGCAAGATATACATCGAAGATATCAAAGAAGAATTCGTCACGCAATACATCTTCCCTACCCTAAAGGCCAGCGCTGTTTATGAAGGCTCCTACCTCCTGGGGACTTCGTTCGCGAGGCCGATAATCGCAAAGAGGATGGTGGAGATAGCGCGCAAAGAAGGCGCTTCAGCCGTAGCTCACGGGTGCACCGGAAAAGGCAACGACCAGGTGCGGTTTGAGCTTACCGTGAAAGCCCTCGCCCCACACCTCAGGATTATCGCGCCGTGGAGGGAATGGGACTTGAAATCGAGGGACGAAGAGATAGATTATGCCGTCCAGAGGGGCATACCGGTCCCCGTCACCAAGAAAGACAATTACAGCATGGACAGGAACCTGTGGCATCTGAGCCATGAAGGGCAGGATCTTGAAAATCCGGCTAACGAACCCGATTACCCCAATCTGCTGAAGCTCATCGTGCCCCCCGAAAAGGCGCCCGACAAGCCTGCGTACGTGGAGATATATTTTGAAAAAGGCATCCCGGTCAAGATCGACGGTAAGCAATACGGGCCGGTGCAGATAATAGAAGTCCTCAACAGGTTGGGCTGTGAAAACGGCATCGGGATAGCCGACCTGGTCGAGAACAGGCTCGTGGGAATGAAATCCAGAGGGGTCTACGAGACGCCGGGCGGCAAAATACTCTACGACGCGCATCGCGCACTCGAATCGCTGTGCCTCGACAGGGACACACTGCATTACAAGGAGATGGTAGCTTTGCGGTTTGCAGAGCTGGTATACTTCGGGCAATGGTTCACCCCGCTCCGCGAGGCGCTTTCAGCCTTCGTCGACAGTACGCAGCAAACGGTGACAGGGACTGTGCGTATGAAACTGTATAAAGGCAATTGCATGCTTGCAGGCATCAAATCGGAATATTCACTATACAGCGAGGAATTGTCGACTTTCGGCAAAGATTCGGTATACAACCAGAAGGACGCGGAAGGTTTCATAAACCTGTTCGGCCTGCCGCTCAAGGTCAGGGCGCTGATGCTCGAACAGCACAAAAAGGGGCAGTCGGGAGAATAAGTCAGGAGGTGCCAAAACCATGAAACTATGGGGAGGCAGGTTTGAAAAGCAAACGGATGATCTTGTTAAAAAGTTTAATTCATCCATAAACTTCGATAAAAGGCTGTACAAGCAGGATATTGCCGGCAGTATAGCGCACGCGAAGATGCTCGGCAAACAGGGCATCATCCCGCAAGAGGAGTCGGACCTCATCTGCCGAACACTCGCAGATATACTTGCGGATTTTGAATCGGGACGGATCGATTTTGATATGTCATGCGAAGATATCCACAGCAATGTCGAAAAGCTGCTCATCGAGCGCATAGGCGAGCCCGGCAAAAAGCTGCATACCGGGAGGAGCAGGAACGATCAGGTCGCGCTCGATTTCAGGATGTATATAAAAGAAGAGATTGATTCGATAAATTCGCTTTTACGCAAATTTATGACGTCGATTATTGACATTGCCGAAAAGCATACAGATACAATCATGCCGGGATACACCCATATGCAGAGGGCTCAACCGGTCACTTACGCCCATCACCTCATGGCATATTTCCAGATGTTGAAGAGGGACGCAGGACGGCTTGACGATTGTAAAAAGAGGACCGATTCCATGCCATTGGGAGCAGGAGCGCTTGCCGCAACCGTCTATCCCCTTGACAGGGATTTCGTCGCGCGGGAACTCGGCTTTTCATCGGTCACCGAAAACAGCCTTGATTCTGTGTCGGACAGG
>CAZCKQ010000037.1:0-11904 GCA_964499315.1 uncultured Eubacteriales bacterium
CATCTACGGCAGGCAAATCGAGGTGTTTTTTGTACGCAGATTGAGGGGCGATATCAAGTTTGATTCTCCGCAAAAGCTTTGTGCACAAATAAATGAAGATGTAAAAGAGGCCAGAAGATATTTCAGCAAATATGACTGATGCTGTCAACGTAAAAAAAAGATACAGGATAAAGATCAAAGGTATTGTCCAGGGAGTCGGATTCCGGCCTTTTATTCATGCGCTTGCAACCTCATGTAAAATTAACGGCTGGGTCAGTAACGCAGGAGGGTATGTTCTTGTGGAAAGCGAGGGCAGCGATGGGGACCTCCGGTGTTTTGTCGAGCATATCACTAAATTGGCTCCCCCTCTTTCGGTAATAAAGGATGTTGATGTCGAAGAGCTGCCCGTACTTGGATTGCAAGGCTTTGGGATAATTCCGAGTTTGGATGCCGATGATCCGGGCGAAATATATATTTCACCGGATGTTTCAATATGCCCGGACTGTCTGAGAGAGCTGAAAGACCCCGATAGCAGGCGTTATCTATATCCCTTGATAAATTGTACCAATTGCGGGCCGCGTTTCACCATCACCAGGAAGATACCTTATGACAGGCAAAACACAACAATGGCCGGATTCGCCATGTGTGACGAATGTGCCGGAGAATACGCCGATCCCTCAGACAGGCGGTATCATGCCCAGCCCGTATCATGTCCGCAGTGTGGTCCGTCAATCCGCCTTACTGATCGGTCCGGAAAAGTGCTTGAATGCGAAGATCCTGTTCTTGCAGCTTCAAAGCATATCCGGGACGGTTTGATTGTTGCTGTCAAAGGATTAGGCGGTTATCATCTTGTTGTGAATGCAAGGGACCGTGAAGCAGTCATAAGGCTGCGTTCAAGAAAATCCAGGGATTATAAACCTTTTGCCCTTATGGTCAGCGGTATGCGGACGGCGGTATCGCACTGCCACATCAATCAAGCCGAAAGGGCCCTGCTTGAATCGCCTAAAAAACCCATAGTTCTGCTTAGAAAAAGGCGCGAATGCAATCTTCCGGATGAGATCGCGCATGCAAATCCGTATTTGGGACTGATGCTGCCGTATACCCCGATACATGAGCTGATATTCCTGCTTCAACCCTCGCTTGATACGCTGGTGGTAACGAGCGGCAATATATCAGACGAACCGATTTATTATGACGATAACGAAGCAATTGACGGTTTAAACGGGATTGCCGATTATTTTCTCTCTCATGAAAGGGAGATCCATATGAGGACCGACGATTCCGTAACGCGAGCAGTAAGAGGAAGGGAATACATCATCAGACGTTCAAGGGGGTACGCCCCGGCGCCGGTTACCGTAAGCAGTTCAGGATACGCCGATAAAGACACACCCGTTATACTTGCCTGCGGGGCGCATTTAAAGAATACTTTTTGCATAAATAAAAAAAATGATTTTTACCTGAGCCATCATATAGGCGATTTGGAGAATGCCGAAACCTTGTCTTCCTATGAGAGAGGCATAGATCATTATCTTGACATGCTCCATGTGAAACCTGATATACTTGCCCATGATATGCATCCGGATTACCTTTCGACCCGGTATGCGCTATCGCGTTCTCAAACCACCGGAAGCGCGCTTTTCCCGGTCTGGCACCATGAAGCGCACATCGCTTCCTGCATGGCGGACAACGATATCGATTGCGATCTGATTGGCGTGGCATTCGACGGGACAGGCCTGGGAAGTGACGGAAATATATGGGGAGGGGAATTTTTTACGGGCGGGTATGGCGGAATGAAGCATGCCGGACGCCTGTCCTTTGTAAAAATGCCCGGCGGCGCAGCGGCAATTAATGAACCGTGGAGGATGGCTGTAAGCTATATGCACTCCGTTATGGGTGATGATATGCTTTGCTCCGGCATACTCAACGGGATTGAAACGGCCAAAATCGGATACATCAGGAATATGCTGCAATCGGATATGAATTGCCCTCTGACATCAAGCGCCGGCAGGCTTTTTGACGCGGTGTCCGCAATGCTCGGGATCAGACTTGTTTCGGGATACGAAGGGCAGGCTGCGGCTGAACTTGAGTATGCCGCGTCAGATGGCGGATTTGAAAGCTATCCTTTTGATATTTTGAAGCAAAACAGTTTCTTCATTATAGAAACATCAGGTATAATCAGAGGCATTGCGGAGGATATCCTGGCAGGCATCCACAAGGGTATGATCGCATCCAGGTTCCACGAAACCATGGCTGCGATCGTAGTATCAGGGTGCATGGAAGCAAGGCGCGATACCGGGTTATCCAGAGTTGCGTTAAGCGGCGGTGTGTTCCAGAATGTCCTGCTGCTTGATAAGTGCCTCGACAAATTGGAAACAGGTGGTTTTGAAGTTTTTATTCATCATCGGGTGCCTGCAAATGATGGCGGATTATCACTGGGGCAATCAATGATAGCTTTGTCCAGGATGTGAGCATTCAGTGCATCGCAAAAAGGAGGAACGGATTCATGTGTCTTGCAGTACCGGCCCTGATCAGGCAAATAAACGGAAAAACCGGGATTGTCGAGATAATGGGTGTTACGCGTGATATAGCCCTTGATCTTCTCTCTGATCCCGAAATAGGGGATTACGTCATTGTCCATGCCGGTTGCGCAATAGAGAAGATTGACAAGGAAGCGGCTTTGGAGATGTTGGGTTTGTTCAGGGAGATAGAGGGTTTACGATGATTGAGCGAATTCATGAAGCTTTGCGTGATAAAGGCATTGCGTCAAGATATTCAGAGGTGCTTTGCGGATACCCAGGCAGGCCTCTCAAGCTTATGGAGGTATGCGGCACCCATACCATGTCCATTGCGAAGTACGGCATAAAGAGCTTGCTTCCCGAAAGTATAAAACTTGTTTCCGGGCCGGGCTGTCCGGTATGCGTCACTTCATTGGGTTACCTCGATACCGCATGCAGGCTTGCTCTTCGCAGCAATACCATCATAGCCACATTCGGAGATATGTTCAGGGTGCCGGGGAGCCGGTCATCGCTCCAAAAGCTTAAAGCCGACGGATGCGATATCAGGATCGTATATTCTCCGCTCGATTGTATACAAATGGCGCAAAACAACCAGGATAGGAGTATTGTTTTTTTGTCTGTAGGTTTTGAGACGACCACCCCTTCATCCGCCCTGCTTGCCATGAAAGCGAGGGAAAAAGGGCTCCGCAACATATTTCTGCTTACAGCCAACAAGACCATCCCGATCGTGCTCGAAAAGATCGTATCTTCCGGCAGCTGTTGTGTTGACGGTTTGCTTTACCCTGGACATGTGAGCGCGATAATAGGAACGCATTTCTATGAACATATTGCGGCTGAATACCATGTGCCTGGCGTCGTATCGGGGTTTGAGCCTGTGGACATCCTTCATTCGATAAGTATACTTGTTAATAATATTACACATGCCGAATACAAAGCGGTCAACGCATATGGACGAATTGTAAAGAGGGAAGGCAACAGGCAGGCGCAGGAGATCATAAACTCGGTATTTGAACCGTGTGATGCGAACTGGAGGGGCATCGGACCTGTAGTCGGTTCAGGGCTGGCATTGAGGAAAGAATACTCGGATATGGATGCATGGAAGGTTTTCGGTCTGTGTGAACAAATCGTCCCCGATCCGGAAGGTTGTCTGTGCGGCGAAGTCATAACCGGGAAAAGGACACCCCCGGACTGCGTCCTGTTTGGACAAGGGTGCACGCCGGAATCACCGGTAGGGCCTTGTATGGTCTCCGGCGAAGGCAGTTGCGCCGCACATTATAAATACTTGCGCAAATAAAATTTAAACCTGTTAACGGAGGGTATCATGATCGCACCGGGCGGAAGGGTCAATCTTGAACATGGCGGCGGCGGAATGCAGGCGGGTGAACTGGTAAAGGAAGTGTTCATCAGAAGGTTTTCAAACAGTATAATCAACAGGCTTGAAGATTCGGCAGTCATAGATTTGAAAGATGATACCCGGCGTATTGCGTTTACAACCGATAGCTTTGTTGTCAATCCGCCTTTTTTTAAAGGAGGGGATATCGGAAAGCTGTCAGTCTGCGGCACGGTCAACGATTTGGCCGCAATTGGCGCACAACCCCGTTGCTTGACTTTTGCGGCTATTATAGAAGAAGGATATCCTATCGACGATCTTGAAAAAATAGTCCAATCGGCGGCAGATACCGCATCGCTTTGCGGCGTTGAAATAGTGGCCGGCGATACCAAGGTGGTCCAGAAGGGAGCGGCTGATAAGATCTTCATCAATACCTCCGGCATAGGCATCGTGCCTGATGGCATAAGTATTTCATGTTCGGGGGCTGTTCCCGGGGACAAGGTCATAGTAAGCGGCCCGGTTGGCGATCATGGGTGCGCGGTTATGCTGTCCAGACAGGATTTTGGATTAAAGGCCGAAATAAATAGCGATTGCGCGCCTTTGAACGCAATGGTCAGCACATTGCTCAAAGTATGCGGGCATGATATCCATGCCATGAGGGACCCGACAAGAGGCGGCCTGGCGGCCGTACTCAACGAGATGGTGCAGCAGAGCCGGACAGGCATACTTGTGCACGAGGACCTTATACCGGTCAGGAAAGAAGTGAAGGCCGTCTGTGATATCCTGGGGCTTGAGCCACTTTACATGGCTTGTGAAGGCAGGATGGTAATAGTCGCATCAAGCCAGGCATCGCAGTTGGTGTTGGATACGCTCAAAAAATCCGAGTATGGCGCAGACGCGGCTATTATCGGTGAAATAACGCAAAAACCGCAGGCCAGGGTGTTGCTCAAAACCTTGGTAGGTGGTGTAAGGATACTTGATATGCCATCCGCCGGATTGCTGCCGAGGATATGCTGATCGGTATCAGTTCTCCAGTCTGTAGATCTTTGATTCAAGCGCCCAGATGCTCCTGCTCATGAAATAGACCACGAACAGAGCGTAAGCGCCCGCTTTTATCAATACAAAAAGATATTGGATAAACACAACTCCGATATATGCATGCGCCGAATACGCTGCGGCAAAGAGCACCATTACCCAAAATAATACGCTTTTGCTGCCTTTGGTCTTATTCAGAAGGAACATATTGACGATTGCACAGACGGCAGGCGCAAACGACAAGGGGGCCCCGGGGGCAAACAATTGAGGTAAAGATTTTATGTATATGTTTAACAATAGCGCTGCTAAAGCTGCGGTGAGCAGTGAAAACAACACATAACCCGGATAAATTCTCCGGTTGCGCATGAGGATGATTACGGCGAAAGACGCAAGCAGTATGAATTCCGAAATAACGGTCAATGCATTTGAAATTGCGGGTTCAGGGATGAAGAGCGGCAGAAGGTTCAAAATAAAGGTTATGATAAAGAGATATCCTTCAGTGATCCTGTTTTTGCAGGAAATCACGGTGACAAGTATATAGAAGGAAACCAGCAAAGGTATCAGAAATAAAATCTTGTCAGCCACATCCAGATTATTCATAGTTTTACCTCATTAATTGCGGGAATAATTACTGATATATTATACATTATAAATTAGATATGGATAAGTTATGAGGTAAATAATGAAGTTTGAGCAAAATATCCCTTGTAAGCTGGCATCATTTGGTCGTACAGAAATATACGCCCTGAGAATGGACAGGTTTAAGACCTGCTCGGTAATGGTTTTTTTCGTCGATGCCCTATCAGGCGAAAAGGCGGCAAAGAATGCAATGATACCGGCAATACTCAGAAGAGGCTGCAGGAGCTATCCTGATTCCATGTCCATATCAGGCAAGCTGGAAGACTTGTTTGGCAGTTCTTTTGATTGCGGCGTCGCAAAAAAAGGCGAAAACCATGTTGTGTATTTCTACATTGATACTCTGGCCGATGCTTTCCTGCCTGTAAAAAGAAGCATATTCGGGGAAGCGGCAGGTCTATTGTTGGATATAATCTGCGATCCGGTCACCAAAGACGGGTGTTTCCCTGATGAGTACGTTGAGACCGAAAAGAAAAATCTGGGAAGGCTGATTAACTCAAGGATAAATGATAAGCTACAGTATTCATTGGAGAGATGTTTCGAATCAATGTGCGCCGGTGAACCGTTCGGCGTTTACGAATATGGGAGCGCCGACGATCTCAGGTTTATTGATAAATGCGGCCTGTACAGGCATTATCAGCAGTTTGTAGCGCAAAACAGGATGTTTGTTTTTGTTACCGGTAATATTACCGAATATGAGGCTGACCATATTGTCGAAGTGGTATCGGACATGCATAAGAAGACAGGCAGGGCAATGATGGGGGAGAATAACGGATCTGCAAATGCCCTCTTGAAAAAAGAGACAGCGGATCCCAAAATTGTTACGGAAAATATGGACCTTCAGCAGGTCAGGCTGTGCCTCGGTTTTAGGACAGATATAACGCCCGGCGATAGTCTTTACCATCCGTTGGTCGTATGCAGCAGCATTTTCGGAGGCGGGGTGCATTCCAAGCTGTTCAGGCACGTAAGGGAAGAATCCGGATTGGCGTATTATATTTTTGCGAGATTGGAGAAATTCAAAGGTCTGATGGCAGCTGCCTGCGGGACAAGCCATGAAGCGCGTGAAGCGGTAAAAGAACACATTCTGCGGCAGCTTCAGGAAATATCAGAAGGCAAAATCACCGAAGAAGAATTGAATAAGGCGGTCAGCAGCCTTGAAACAAGCATAGGCTCCTTATATGACAACCAAATGCAGCTCACTGATTTCTATCTGGGGCAACTGCTCAGCGGCGCGGATGAAACGCTGGATTCGACATTGGAGAAGATCAGATCGGTCAGGATTTCAGATGTCAGACAGGCCGCGTCGAATATCAGGCTTGATACGATATATACTCTTGCAGGAGAGGCGGCTCTTTAATGAGATACGATACGGTAGACTATGTCAGACAGGGGGAAACCCTGCATTTTGTTGAATATGATAACGGCTTGAAGGCATTTGTGATCCCAAAAAAAGGTTTTTCACGCAAATATGCGGCTTTTGCCACCGATTTCGGTTCTGTGGACAATAATTTCATAGTTCCAGGCGAGAGTGAAGCCACAAGTGTTCCCGACGGAATGGCGCATTTCCTCGAACATAAGCTGTTTGAACAAAAAGAAGGCAGCATCATGGATGATTTTTCAGCGCTCGGAGCCAGCCCAAACGCTTACACCTGCTTTAACAGCACCGTATATCTTTTTTCATGCATCGAGAATTTCAGCAAGTGTTTCCGGATGCTGCTGCAGTTCGTCCAGAATCCATATTTTACCGAGGACAGCATAAAAAAAGAGAGGGATATCATCGGTCAGGAAATCCGCATGAAGCAGGACGAACCGGAATGGGCGGCGTTTTTTAACCTTATGAGGTCTTTGTTCCCCGGACATCCTGTGTCTCGCGATATCAGCGGAGGCATTGAAAGCATCGGCAAGATAGACAAAGATATGCTGTACAAATGTCATAATACATTTTATCATCCCTCCAATATGATGATTATTGCAATCGGTGATATCTCTCCGGAAGAGGTGTTTGATATTACCGGCAGGACCATTCCGGATAACCTAAAAAAAACCGTGGTAAGAAGGATTCCGGGCAGAAGCTCCGATACGCCGGTTCGAAAATATTATGAGCATTCCATGGCAGTATCCGATATGATTTTCCAGATGGGGTTTAAAGACGGCAGAATAGGATCCGAAGACGACAAAGACAGTCCGAAAGGCCTCGATCTGTTAAAAAGAGAAGTGACAGCCAAAATACTTCTTGATCTTCTTATCGGAAAAAGTTCTGTATTATATGATGATTTATATTCTAAAGGAATAGTCACAAGCCCTGTCGATTTCGATTACGAATCAGGCAGGGGTTATGCGTTTTCCGCGATTTCCGGAGTGACAACAGATCCTCGAAAGCTTGAGGACAAGGTTACGGCGGCAATCCGGAAAATAAACATGTCGGGATTGGATCAGGATATATTCGGCAGATTAAAAAACTCGTGGTTCGGAAAGATGATACGTACGTTCAATTCAGCCGAAAGGATATCACACGCATTTATTGCCAGTTATTTCAAAGGCTATTCATTATTTCATAATATTGATGTATATGATAAAATAACCATTGTATATGCGTCTGACCTCTTCAGGGAATTATTCGATGACGATATGATGTCCCTTTCAGTGGTCAAACCTATCGGGGGGTAAAACAAAATGAGCTATATTGACTTTCCTGGTCTCGGCGGCCTGAAAATTGCCATTAATCGAATCGCTTTCGAGATTTTCGGTCTGCCTGTATTCTGGTATGGGATAATACTCGCTTTCAGTTTTCTTCTTGCAGTTATGCTTGCTTTGAGAAAAAGCAGGGAATTTGGGATAGAGCCTGAAAATATCCTTGATATGGTATTGTATGCTGCACCTGTGGCAATAATCGCATCCAGGCTATACTACGTCGTCTTCAGTTGGGACGATTTTAAGGACAATCTGCTTGAGGTATTCAATACCCGTAATGGGGGCCTCGCAATCTACGGGGCGGTTATCGGGGCGTCGATCGTTGTTTATATCTTTACAAAGAAGAGGAAGATCAATGCCCTGAAGCTTTTCGATTTTTGCATGCCTTATTTAATCCTTGCGCAGGCAATAGGGAGATGGGGCAATTTTGTCAATCAGGAGGCGTTCGGTATTAATACAAGCCTCCCATGGGGCATGTCGGGCAATGCCATCATGAAGGAACTGGAGTATAACGCCGATAAACTTGCTGCCGCGGGTATTACTGTCGATCCTTCGATGCCGGTGCATCCGACTTTTTTGTACGAGTCTCTATGGAATCTTGCTGCATTTGCTTTTCTGATCTGGTTCCGGAAGAGAAAGAAACTCGACGGCGAAGTGCTTTTTCTATATATAGTGTTTTATGGCGCAGGAAGGGCATGGATAGAAGGTTTGCGGATCGATAGCCTTATGCTTGGGTCATTCAGGATATCACAGGTTATCGCCCTGGTTTCTGCGGTGCTGTTTTTAATCCTGTTTTTTGTCAGGAGAGCAAGGGCCGCAAAAAAAGAGGTGCTTGAGTCCGATGAATCCGATGATAACAGGGAAAGCGCATATAGCGGGCTTTTGAAGCAAATTCAGCACGCTGATCAAGAGGATGCCGAAAAAACCGTAGACCAATCTTGACAGAATCAGGTAGTCAATATGTATTATGTTGAAAAAACAAAGGAAATAAATTACCTGAAGCATTTTGATTACTTTCTGATAGTAACGGTAGTCCTGCTGTCAATCTACGGTTTGGTCATACTTGGGAGCGTAACCAACAATATGATCGAGGGCCCGAGGTTGATGCGAACTCAGATCATAAGTTTCATAGCAGGTTTTATTGCGGCAATCGGGCTTTCATTTTTTGATTATAAAAATTACAAGATTATTTCGATCCTGCTTTACATATTAAGTGTTAGTATGCTGGTCCTTGTTCTGTGGAAAGGGGTGGGGGATACCTCGTGGGGGAGCCGAGCTTGGCTACCGTTGCCCGTAATAGGCTCGTTCCAGCCTTCTGAATTCGCAAAGTTAACGTTTATATTAATCGTGCCGGTTTTCCTGGACAGGATGAAAGAATCGCCCAAGATCAAAGATGCTGTCAAAATGTTGCTGTACGCGGCCATTCCTGTCATTCTTGTAGTTTTGCAGCCTGATTACGGCATGGCGGTGGTCTATGTCTTTATATTTGCTGTAATGATTTATGTATATGGAATTAAATACCGTTATCTATTTATGCTGTCAGGCGTTGTTGCGGTAATCGCGCCGGTCGCCTGGTTTTTTCTCCTCGATTCCGAGCGGAGGTCGAGGATTACTGAATTCCTGTTCCCGGGGAATGATCCGCTCGGGACTGGTTACCAATTGGATCGGGCGCGTATGGCGATAGGTTCCGGAAGGTTGTTTGGAAGCGGTCTTTACAAAGGTATACAGACACATAGTGAAACCGGCGTACCCGTCATACAATCCGATTTTATTTTTACAGCGATAGGTGAAGAATTGGGCTTTATCGGAGCAGCCGTCTTGCTGGTGCTGATCTTTTCCATCTTATTCAGAGGGATTTACATCGCAAAAAACTCCAGGGATTTTTATGGTTCGTTTGTTGCGATAGGTATCATAAGCATGTTGGGATTCCATTTCATTCAGAATATCGGGATGTGCATCGGCGTATTGCCGGTGACCGGGCTTCCGCTGCCCTTTGTCAGTTCGGGCGGGAGCGCGATGATGACTAATTATTTTGCCATAGGGATATTATTAAGCATTTCCATAAGAAGAAAACGCGCCATATTCAATCCTTAATACTCAGGTTTCCAACCTAATAGCTATATTCTAGTCATAGGACTAAATTCCTATTTTATGATTTATTTTAAAAAATTTTTTCAAAAGATGAAAAAATAGCTTGTCTTTTGATTCATTTTGCATTAGAATGACATAAGAGTGGTTTAGAGTGGTTTAAAGTGGTTTAAGTTTAAAGGCAGGTATTGCTGATTTGTTTTACGGAGAATACCAACACACGCTGGATAGCAAGAGCAGGGTTTTTGTCCCTGCAAAATTCAGAGAGGAACTCGGCAATAAGTTTATTATTACCAAGGGGTTGGATTCTTGTTTGTTTGCCTTTCCTGCTGCCGAGTGGGAAAGGATAGTGGAAAAGATGAAGACGGTATCCTTTACCGATGACGAAGCAAGGTCATTCATGAGGTTCTTCTTCTCCGGAGCTTGTGAATGCGAGATGGACAAGCAGGGCCGCGTATTGATAGCACAGAATCTCAAGGAATATGCAGCACTCGATAAGGATATCTGCATCGTCGGTGTTTCCAGCAGGGTCGAGATTTGGGATAAAGGCAAGTGGGACATGCGTAATGCGGAATACAGCCAGAATGCTTCCATGCTGGCAAAAAAGATGGCTTTGCTTGGTATTTGAGTATGAGTTACCATAATCCGGTTTTATTGGATGAGTGCATCGGGTTTCTTCAGATAAAGCCGTCAGGCACGTATGTCGATGCGACATTGGGAGGCGGGGGGCATTCGGCGGCAATCATCCAAAAACTCGACAAAAACGGCAGGTTGATCGGGATGGATATTGATACCGAGGCTTTAGAGGAGGCCCGGATGAGATTGGAAAGTATCGGGACACAAGCGGAGGTCAGGTTGTTGAAGATGAATTTCAGAGACATAGCCGGTATTATAAATGATATCCCCGGTTGCGACGGGATACTGTTCGACCTCGGAGTCTCATCTCACCAGTTTGATTCAGCCGAAAGGGGATTCAGCTACAACAAGGATGCGACCCTCGACATGCGTATGGATGCTTCGGGTGATCTTACGGCTGAAGTAATCGTAAACGATTTTCCCGAAAGGGAGATTTCAAGGATAATCAGAGATTATGGGGAAGAAAGATGGGCGTCAAGAATAGCAAAGTTCATCGTTGAACGCAGAAAAAATGGCAGAATAAGATCCACCGTCGAACTCAGCAACATAATCAAAGACGCTATCCCTGCCAGAGCAAGGCAAAACGGCCCGCATCCGGCGAGAAGGACTTTCCAGGCATTGAGGATAATGGTGAATGGTGAGCTTGATTCACTAAAAAAGGCTCTTATGTCTTCCATATCTCTCCTGAAAGATAAAGCAAGGCTTTGTGTAATATCGTATCATTCGCTCGAAGACAGGATTGTCAAAACGATTTTTGCCGAAAGCGCTAGAGGGTGCGTTTGTCCTCCGGGAACGCCACAATGCGTATGCAATAAGAGATCAAGCGGAAAGATTATTACAAAAAAACCTGTAGTTGCTTCAGAACAGGAGGTCAGTATAAATCCAAGGTCAAGGAGCGCAAAATTAAGGGTGTTTGAGAGAACGGCCTATGGCTGATATAGAATTTATACATAAGAAAACATTATTATAAACAAGCCATACTAAAGAACTTAT
>CAZCKQ010000038.1:0-11900 GCA_964499315.1 uncultured Eubacteriales bacterium
CGCTGGCATTCCGCCGAATGCCTTGTTGAAGCTTTACGCCGGAGAGATCGGGACTTGCTGCTTACATACATCTTGAGCGATCATAGGACCAAAAACCTTGACCAGGCGGAAGGCCTGGTAGATGATTGGTTCAAGATTGGTATCCCTTGGTAACTATTTTGATCTTTTTTATGGCTGAATTAAATATAATAAATCCTAAGCAAATGCCAACTGTATTCAGCAAGATATCATCTATATCGAATACCCTTCCCCTGTTTCCTACGAGTCCTGAAAGGAGCTGAAGGATTTCAATGCATAGAGAAAAGCAAAACCCGAATAAAATTGTTTTTTTGGGACTTTCAAACCTTTTCCACAGAAATGGGAGCATTGCTCCTAAAGGCAGTAAGAGGAGTATATTTCCGCCGACATTTCTTATCCAGAACTTTATCATAAAGCTACGCATATTGGGGTCGGATGTTATATCAGCCATTTTCTTAAGCGTTGAATAGATCGGTACTATATTTACTGAAAACCAGGCCGACCTGCCATTATCCCAATTTATACGCAGGGGAAAGAAAGCAACGGCAAATACGCATAGTATATATATAAAAAATATACCTAACCAAATCTCCCTGGTCAATGAAAAAGCCTTTTTGCTCTTGAGCTTAAGGAAAGATATCGCCACTCTAACAATGACCCATACAGGCACCAATATTGTGAATAAAAATTCCCAGCCGAACATTATCCCCATTAGGTTAAATCCTTTATCTTATTACTATCTTATTACTATCTTATTACTTCCTGTGCTCCTGCCTGCTTTAAGATCAGTGTTATCGGTAACACTTTCGAGTCGTTCGGTTTTAGCAGTTATATTCTATCATAAGACGCGAATAACCGTGCCAAGTTTATTAAAAGGCTGTCAGGTGTGCAAAAATCGAAGTAGTGTGTTAATACTATGGCTAATTAACCATAAATCTGTGCAAATTCTTAATTGATGCGTAGATTTTTGGAATATTTTTACAATTTTTTATGTACTACCTCAAATTTTGCACACTTTGTTCCAATATTTACCTTGTATCAAGTTTTACCGAGATAGACTTCGACATGATGAACTTTTGAATCGTTCACAAGCGGTACAACGGCGCCTGTGCCTGCGCCGCTGTCCTTTCCGTTGGTGGCGCAGCAGCAGGGTAGTGCTGCACTGACGTCGGCGCTGTTGGTGGCGCAGCAGCAGGGTAGTGCTGCACTGACGTCGGCGTTGTCGGCGGCGCTGTCAACGGCATTGTCTGAGGCGCGGCAGCATGGCAGCGCGACGCCGTCCATCAAGACCTTGACCACGCCTCTGTTAACTCCCTCGGGATTCTTGACATCGATCACGTAGAGAGTGTCGTTGTACCTGTATTTGATTGTGTATTGCACCCACTTTTTGGGTATGCACGGATCGATGACCAGCGTATCGCCATTCTTCTTGAAACCGAGGATATGCGCCAGCCCGGCGTTGTACATCCAGCTCGCCGCGCCGGTGTACCACGTCCAGCCGCCTCTCCCTGTATGCGGTTGGACCGTGTACACATCGGCAGCCATTACGTAAGGCTCGACTCTGTATTTTAAGTATTCTATGCGCGTGCGTGTATGGTTTATCGGATTTATCAGATGAAAATACTCATGGGCTTTTTCTCCGTCCCCCATCAAGGCAAAGGCCATTATCACCCATGCGGCGGCATGCGTGTACTGTCCGCCGTTTTCCCTTACTCCAGGGACATAGCCTTTGATATATCCGGGCTCCAATTCGCCTTCGTCAAAAGGCGGGGTAAGCAGTTTTATCAGGCCTTCTTCCTTCTGCGCGAGGAAGTGTTCGAGTGAATCCATCGCCTCCGGGATTTTATCAGGGTCTCCGGCGCCGGAAATGACTGCCCAGCTTTGAGCCAGGGAATCGATCCTGCACTCGCTGTTCTGCGCCGACCCAAGCGGCACGCCGTTATCGAAAAAGGCCCGTCTGTACCAGCTTCCGTCCCAGGCATGCGCGTCTATCGCGGCCGCAATCTTGGAGGCAATGTCCATATATCTCGCCGCGCGGTCTGCCTCGTCCATCCTGGCGCACAACCCGGAAAATCCTTTAAGTACGGAAATCATGAACCAACCGAGCCATACACTTTCGCCGCTGTCCCTGTTGCCCACGGTATTCATGCTGTCGTTCCAGTCTCCCGACCCGATGAGAGGGAGACCGTGAGCGCCGAATCTGAGCGATTTTTCCACCGCCCTGATGCAGTGGTCGTAAAGAGTGGAACTTGTCTGAGATACGGTGGGTTTTCCGTATTTTTCATCCTCAAATTCTCTTAGCAACTCGTCTTCCAGGAATCCTGCCGCTTCGTCCAATATCTGATAATCGCCGGTTATGCGGATATACTCGCAAACCACGTACGGCAGCCATAAGAGGTCGTCGGATATCCTTGTGCGGGTACCCTTTCCGCCGGGCTCATGCCACCAATGCTGCACATCGCCTTCAATGAATTGCCGGCTGGCATGAAGCAGTATCTGTCTCCTCGCAATTTCAGGCCATGTCCATATCACGGCCAGGCTGTCCTGCAGTTGGTCCCTGAAGCCAAAGGCCCCGCCCGACTGATAGAATGAAGATCTGGCCCACAGCCTGCACGAGATGGTCTGATAAAGCAGCCAGCCGTTCATCATGATATCCATTGAACTATCCGGGGTGGCGACTTGTATGGCTTCCAGCCTCTCCTTCCAGAACTCCCTGACTTTTGCAAGGGCCTCTTCCGCATAGTTGACATCCCTGTATCTTTGGATGATTTGTTCGATTCGCTGCAGATCATCGCACATCCCAAGCAGGAGCACGACTTCTTTTTGCTCGCCCTTCCCGATACTGAGATTCACATGTATTGCTGCGCAGGTATCATATCCCGTGCCTGTGGCGTTGGAAAACCTCCGTCGTCTGACCGCCTCAGGCGAAGATATTCCGCCGCTCCCGAAAAACTCCTTTCTATCTGCTGTGATGCTCCGCTCTTTTTCAGACACAAAAACAAATGCTGTCTTGCCGGAGAATTCATCGTTATATGGATTTTCCAGCAATATCTCCCCGGAAACGCCCAAGCCCGACCTTATATGCATGGCGGCGCCCTGATCCGTTACTCCTAAGACAGGTTTCATATAGTACGTTACAGCGATGTTTCTCGTATGCTCCGATATGTTTTTGAGCCTGACGATGCCAACCTTGACAGGATCGTCTACAGGCGCGAACATGACCATGCTCTGTTCGATCCCATGGCTGACATGTTCAAAAACAGAATATCCGAATCCATGCCTTATGATATATGGTTCATCTTCCCGTATGGGTAAGGGTGTCATCGTCCATAAATCACCCGTATCGGTATCATTGATGTACAGGACCTCGCCTGGGGTATCTCCGGCCGGATCGTTCGTCCAAAGGGAAAGCTTATTCTGGCGGCTGTTCTCATACCATGCGTATCCGCCGCCGGATTCTGACACTATAAAGCCGAATACGGGATTCGCAATTACGTTCACCCATGGCATCGGTGTGTTTTGTGCTTTCTCCAACCGTATGACATATTCATTTGCTTCCTTATTAAAACCTCCGAGTCCGTTGAAAAAATCGAGCTCGGTTTGGGCTTCCCGATCATCCGCTGCTTCCGCCGCGGCATGGTCAAGCATTTTACTATTCATCGGCTGCTTTTCGGGTTTAAGCAGCTGACTGCCCTGGACCTTTTTGACCTGTTCGGCCAAGGTCCCGTTTTCGCCTTTCAATACGAATCTGGATGCCGCGTAAAGGAGGCTGATATCTTCTGCCGGCATATTGCTCCTGTTCAGCAGGAAAATGCCGCCGGGCTTGTTGACAATACAACCGGCATGGCTCGAAGCGATGATATCCGACAGCAGTTCATACAATGGATGGCCGTAGCTCGCTTCTTCGTCGTTCAATATTACCAGGTCTATCTTCAGGTCCTTCAAACGCCAGTATTCATGCGCTTTTATGGCATCAAACAGCAATCCCGTCTCATCGGATTTCTTTAATACGACAAGGATGATCGGAAGATCGCCGGATATCCCGTAAGACCACAATGATGACTGGCCTTTGGAATTCTGCGCGATCATCTCGCTGTTTAACCGGCGCTGCGGGCTTATAAAAAGGATATGCGGTATTATATCCTGGTAAAGCTCGATTTCATTGGCTCTGACATCAAGGTACATGGATTCGACCTGACTCCGTGTAAAAGCAAGCCGAAAAGCCCCTTCCACAGCTTCCGGAGTAGAATACTTGTCGACCAGTTCCATCAAGGCCTCGTTGCTCTCGCTGACAACGGTAATAAAGGAGACCGATGTTTTTTTGCCCGGCTCGACTCTTATCCTGTATCTCAACGCCATGATAGGATCCAATACAGGTCCGGTTGTATTCGTCAAAGGCCTGTTGCGGTCCATTGCCGCCGGTGCTGACACGCTACGGCCTCTGCCGATGAATTGCATCCTGTCGGTTTCATACTGAAGATCGCAGGCAGTTTCGCCGTCTGCCACCACCGAATGCGCGATCCATAAGCTTCTTTCCATCTCGGATCTTGGCCGCCTGTTTGCGTAAACACACTTCTTTTCAGGCAGGAATCCGGTCCTGACAAATAAATTGCTGAATGCGGGATGTGAGACGTCCGCCGCCTGCGGAGCCAGCACCACTTCAAAATAGCTTGTAATTTCAAGGACGCACGGCGCAGTCCCATGGTTTTTAAATGATACGCGCCTGATTTCCGCATTATCTCCGGAAGTCACGATGATTTCGGTCTCTGTTTCAATTTCCCCGTCCTGCCTTCTGAATCTTGCCTTATCTGACATGAAGGCAACCTCGTATTTATCGGGCAGAATGTCAAACGGCGCATACGCAGCTGACCAGACCGCATCGGTTGCGGTATCGCGCACATAGAAAAACATGCCGTAACGGTCCAGAATACTGTCTTCCCGCCACCTGGAGATCGAAACCATCTTGTTCTTGCTGTATCCCGTCCCCTTATCCGTAAGTATGACCGAATAGCTGCCGTTGGAAAGGATATGCGTCCTGGGCAGCACCAGATCCGGCGCCCTGAAGCGGCGCAAAGGACCTTTTACCTTATAGACCATGTCTTTGAACGGGACGACCTTTTCCTTGGTCTCTTTCGTAAAAAAGACATTGGCGGGGACCTTTTCCTGAAGGAGCAGTTGGGAGGCCCGGATGATGGGATCTGAATGGAAGCGCTCCTGCATGATGCCCTGATTCAGGTAATTATTGAGAGCAACAAGGCTCATTCCCTGGTGGTGCGCCATAAAGCTCTTCACTATAGCGCGTTTCACCCCGAAAGATAACCTTTCGGGAGTATAGTCCACTGCCTCATAGAAGCCATAAGGACCTATCATCCCGCCGGCCTTCAACTCCTTGATATTCTCCATTGCCGCCTGAGGGTCAACCATGATGGCAAGACATGTGGCATATGGCGCAACGACAGCGTCGGCGGCCAATCCCCTTTTCAGCCCGAGCCACGGGACACCGATAGCCTTATATTGGTAATCTAGGTTTACATCGAGCGAATAGAATCCTGACTCCGAGACGCCCCATGGGATATTCCTCTGCCTGCCGTATTTTTTCTGGCTCCGGATAACAAACGAATATGTCTCGTCAAGCAGCGTGTTTTTGTAGCTTTTCATGATCAGCAGCGGCATCAGGTATTCGAACATCGTACCGGTCCATGAAACCAACCCCTTGTACCCGTCGATGGTTGTCATGGTCCTGCCCATCCGGAACCAATGCTTGAGAGGCACCTCTCCTCTTGCAATCGCGATATAACTGGTTTGCCTTGCTTCTGAGGCAAACAGGTCGTAATACGAATTCGTGAGCCTGTTCTCTTCGATATTGTATCCAACGGAGAAAAGCTGCTTCTTCTCGGCATATAAGGGCAAAAACCTGGTGGAATTGGCGATGGCATTTACCCGCCGCACCAGTTCCATATACCTTTCTATGAATACTACAGTCCGTTCCAGTGACTTCGCGACTTCCTCCCTCAATCCGCGCAGCCAGACCAGCGATTCGTGGTGTGCGCCGTCGCCATCTTCCGTTTGCCCAAGCGCGCATATCTCCCTGTCGATAAGTCCAAGCGCCTTCCTGTAGCCTTCAGGCATTTGTCCCAACCTGATATTGTTTTTTAACGTTTCCAATATCCCCGCGGCAGCCATTCCCTGTGGTCCCTGTGGTACATTTTCTGCAAGGTCTATCCATGACATGAATTCCAGGAGCTCGTTCCTCAGCATCCTGGCCATATGCTCGGCCTTGGCTCTCCATGGCGATTTGAACCTGCTGAAGAATGTATTGTCTTTCAATATCTTTTTCAAGGTATTATTCCATGAAACGGCATCGGAGACGGCCAGCAGGCAAAGGAGGCTGTCACGGCTGCTCCCGTTGCCGCAAAAAGCCGACAAGTCCTTTAATCCTTCAGCAAAAGCCTGTTCGATCAGCGGTGTGTCCAGATACCCGTATAGCCCTTGTACCAGCGTCATAAGATAACATACGAGATTGCCGCTGTCTACGGTGGAGATATATCTGGGCCTGAGCGGCCGCAATGTCCTGGTATCGTACCAGTTGTACAGGTGCCCGTTCCACTTCTCCATCTTCTCCATAGTGGAGAGGGTATTCGAAATCTTGTCTGTCATTTCAATAATGCCGATATATCCCAGATCCCTTGCCGTCAGGACGGCAAGCAGTCCCAGCCCGATGTTCGTGGGTGAAGTCCTGCTTGCTACGCCCTTGGGCGGATCCTCCTGATAATTATCGGGGACTAGATAATGATTTTTGAAATTGGCGAGTTCTTCAAAATAACGCCATGTCTTTCTGGCAATCTTCCTGAGTTCGGTGTCGTCTTCCCTGGAAAGCCTATGGAGCGTTTCTTTGTAGATGAGGCTTGTTCTGTAGGCCATATAAGGCGCCAAACCCCAGATGAAAAAAAGAACCGGTCCCAAAAGCCCCAGTGACGGCCTGATGAAATGCCCCGTCAATAGAGCTGAGAGTCCCGCCAATACTGAAATATACATTTTCGAATAATAGCTTCGCAAGGAGTGCTTCTGGGATTTTTCGGCATCGGCGGTGGTAATCCATTCGAGCATATTCCTCCGCGTAAAAAAGACCCTTATCAGCGTTATAATGGTCGCATCAAGCATGACGTACGCTTGGTACGGCAGGAAGGCGATCGTCACAAACGCCTGGAGCAATATCGTCTGGACTGTGGTCAACGACGGCATATACCGTTTCATGACCCTGAACACTAACCGCCTGGACAGGATATGATCAATAAACGCGGTGATATGGGGGAATACCGCTGAAACAACCCCGAATCCAAACCAGAGGAGCCTGCTCCCGGGAAGCACCCAGAATCCTAAAATGATAAGCAATATTATAGAAGGAGAGACGAGGCTCCTTCTCATATTATCGGCGATCTTCCATTTTGATATCAAAGAAAGAGGATTTTTGCGCAGATGGCCGTTCCGGTCGCGCACATACCTGCCAAGCCATGGGATGAGCTGCCAGTCGCCCCTTACCCATCGGTGGAGCCTTGCAATGAAAGAATTGTACCTCGGAGGGTATGAATCCATCAATTCCAGGTCTGTAACCAGGCCTGTCCTCAGATAAGCCCCTTCCAGCAGATCGTGGCTCAGGACCGTATTATCCGGTATGGTACTCTTTAAGACCTTTTGAAAGACATGCAGGTCATAAATGCCCTTGCCGGTGTATATCCCTTCGCCGAACATGTCCTGATACACGTCCGAAGTTGCAAACGAATACGCGTCTATACCTTTTTGTCCGGTGAATATTCGGGAGAACAACGATCTGTTGGAATCAGCCGCGCCGAAAGATACCCTGGGCTGGATTAATCCAAAGCCCTCGGTCACGATCCCCTTTTGATCGTCGACGACCGGCCTGTTCAAAGGATGAGCCATCGTGCCTATCATCTTTTTTGCCATCCCGATAGGCAAAATGGTATCGGCGTCAAGAGTGATGACAAACCTGATATTCAGATCGGAACCAAGCAGCATTTCGTTGAATTCCAGCAACGCGCCGCGCTTCCTTTCCCAACCCATCCACCTGTTGCACCTGTCGTTGAATGACCTTTGCCTATAGAAAAACTGGAAAATATCACGTCCTTCGGCTGAGTATCTGCGATTGAGGTCCTTTATGCCATCAAGGGCCGCGTCGATGATCTTCGCATCTTCAGGGGAGCACTGCGATGATGAGTCCCTGAAGTCTCCGACCAACGCAAAATACAGATTGTCCTCCCTGTTTACAAGAAAATGGTTCTCCAGGTTTTTCATAATATCTTTCACACGGTTTTCATCGGTCAATAAGGCCGGTATCACAATCATGGTGCTCAGATCGGCAGGTATCCCGTCTTTTAATTCAAGTCTGGGAAAGACTCCGGGTTTTTTTATATTGCATACTATCCAATTCACCAAATTAACGGCTATTTCGGATGCGGGTAATATGACGGTCAATCCCGCAAGCAATGCGTACAGCGTAAGCTGCAGGCCGAATATGCCGCCGGATACGCATTGGGCTGTTGTGTAATAAATTGCGGCTGCGGCAAGCGCAGCGGTGATAATGCAAATAGAGCCAAGATACACAACCTCGGGACGTTGTCCGGCAAACAGGGAAAGGCCGGACACAGGCATCCTCCTGCGGCCTAATCTGTCTTCGAGTATTTTAACACCCTTCCCGGAGAGATAATACCCGACATGGCGCAGCCGCGCATCCCCTTCAGGTGCCTTGCCTGCCAGGCCGACGGCTTCGTTGGCGATATGCAGCTCGGAAGCGTTGAAGTATGAAGCAAGCACCTCTATTCTTTTCCTGTAATGATTTTTCGATGAGATATCCATTACAGGGTAGACCTTGCCGGGATCCTTATTGAGGATACGCTCAACAATGCTCGCCGATTCGAAAATATCCGTCCAGTCGGAATTGGCCAGATATTTCAGGCTTGTTATGCAATTACCCATGGAGACCGCGTTGACTGCCTGTGAATAGTGTTCCTTCCGGGTAATATCATCAATAGGCATCCCATGTCTTGCCAGATATTTGTCTATATAGTCGTATACCTGATTATAGGCGCGCCCCGTCCTTCTTAATTTATAGAGCAGATGTTCGATAAAGGAAGGATTTATATCGCCATCCGACTTTAGTTTGATTTTAATGGTCCTGAGCAGCCTTTCCATCTCGGGCGCTTCTTTGTCAGGCAGATTGTCTATTATCTCGTCAGCTTTGTTCCACTGGTATTGCGTATTCATTATCCTCTCGCATACGGCCCTGATGTTTTGTATGAGCGCCAGCCTCAACATTGCAGGTAAAGCGAGAAGTTCACTGTTCAGAAGGACGCTGTGCGTTTGATATGCATTCAGATATTTAAGTATAATATTATCATCGAGCTGACCATCGGTATGCGCGATTAATTCGGCGGCAACAGCGTATATCCTCGTCCGCCCGCGCAACGGACCGCATTTCAATACCGGAAGACGGGAATACTCCTTCCTGGTAAGATTCCTTCTCAGGCCTTTGACCTGTTCCTCGACAATGTAGAAATTATCCAGAAGCCATTCCGCGGCAGGCGATATCGTGTGCTTTTTCCTGATATCCTCGTTGAGATGGTTGTATACTTCAAGTATATAGCTAAAACTATCATTAGCCCCTGCACCCGGCAAATGCAGAAAATTGCGTTTTTTGCCAACAGTATGCTCGATTGCCGTTTTTGCGGCATGGTCTTCAAGTTCCTCGCATGTCAGGGAGGCGTCGCGGATCCTCGTGACGCGGCTGTTCCTGGCTTTGGACAAAAATATCAATAATACCGTTATGATAAAGGCAATTGCCCCGATACCGGCCAAAAGGCTCACATAAAAATACATCTAATTTATGCTCTGCCATATTTACCATTTTAATTAGTGGAATTATCTGACAATGTCGAATCCCTGACTACAAGCTCGGGATCGAATATTTTCTCCTGCTGCTTGTCTTTTTTTGAATATATTATTTGAAGCATCGTCTTTACAGCTTCGACGCCGAATTCTCCTATCGGGGAGCGGACAGTACTCAACCTCGGTTTGAACATAGAGGCAAAAGGTATATCGTCATACCCCATGACGCTTATATCTTCCGGCACCCTGAATCCGCTTCCGATGAGCTTCTCAATGCACCCCAGCGCCATTACATCATTCGACGCAAAGACCGAATCGAATCTGACATTGCGTGACAATAGGGTTTGCGTGGCAACAGAACCGCCTTCAAACGTACGATTGCCCTTTGCGACAAGATCCTTGCGAAATTTGACGCCGTAATCCTTCAATGCCTTTTTGTACCCGGCGAACCGGTCATTGATGGCGCTGCTGGCCTCGAGTAATCCGAACAGAAAGGCGATATTCTTCATACCTGACCTGATGAGGTGCTCCACTGCGGAATATGCACCCTTTTCATTGTCCAACGTTATGCACGTGGCACCGAAACCTGCAATCTTCCTGCCGAGGACTATTATTGGTGTGCCGGTGTCCTTGACTGTTTCCAGCCCTTCGTGGTAATCTCCGATGGCGTTGAGGATGATGCCGTCGACCTGTTTCTCAATAAGGACTTCGATATATTTGGCTTCTTCCTCGATCTTGCCGTCACTGTTGCAAAGAATGGTCGAGAAGTTGTAACTCTTCGCGGTATCCTCGATGACCTTTACAAGAGGTGGAAAGATGGGATTCATTATATTGGGGATAATCAAACCGAGGGTCTTTGTCGCCCTTGACTTAAGCGCTCTGGCTACGATATTGGGCTTGTACTTCAGCCCTTTGATGGCCTCCCTTATCCTGTCCTCAAGCTGCTTCGAGACTCCTCCCTTGTTGTTGATGACCCTGGAAACAGTGGATATCGAAACGCCTGCTATCCTGGCGACATCTTTGATTGTGGGTGCATTACCCATTATCTTAAGAGTATCTCAGGGAGTTTGAACGTCTGCCCGTTGTACGAATATTCCTTTGTCGGCCACTTTCCGGTGATAGACGGGATTTCCCTTCCTTTTGGCGTATTGAGGCTCAGTTCCTCGACTTTGACGCCCGTCAGGGTCATGAACCAATCATAGGCCTGACACGGGACAACCACATTATCAGGGCTGTCACATATCGAAGTATCGATGAGGAAATATCCGGTTACGCCTCCGGGAAAGTGATTTTGCCATTCATCCGCAAAACCGGCCTTTGCCAGCAGCTTTTTCCTCTCTTCCAAAATCCCTTGGAACGCCTGGCCCGGAACACACATTGAAATGGCCTGAGCTTCCATCATGCATGCCGTCTCATATTTATACGCTATATCCTCGGGCAGTTTGTCCCCGAAGTACACCATCCTTGTGATATTAGCGTGCAGACCCCACTTCCTGGCTGAAGGGTGAATCAGGACCAGCTTATCGACTTTCTTCCCGGATGGGCAGGGGTGTCGGTACAACGGAATCCTCTCATCGCTGCCGATCAGCAGGACTTCGGTCATCATCCCGTTCCTGCGGTACTCGTACGAAAGCATTCCGTCAATATCGTACTCGGTGGTCAACCCGGGCTTTATTTCGGCCGCGACCTTACTGATGATCTCTTCGGTCTTTGCGCCTATCCATCTGCATTTATCCAGCTCTTTTTCGGTAAGCGGATAATGGAGCGCATATATCTCCTTGAGCGCAAAGACTACATTTTCAGCGCCCGAATCAAAATCAGACACCGCTTTCATGCCTCTGGTCATCTGAAGGGCCTTATCCGCAAGACTGCCCTCATGCCACTTGATAAAGACAGGCTCGATATCGAGCCCCTTCAATTCTTCATCGAAGATCCTCTGCCCGTCCATGACATGGGCGATAGCATATGTCTGCTTTTTGGTG
>CAZCKQ010000039.1:0-11825 GCA_964499315.1 uncultured Eubacteriales bacterium
CCGCTTACCAAGGTCATGCCGAGTATGAACATAATGGCAATGAGCCAGAATATCTTCGGTCGCTTATTTTTTGTTTTCTTTTTTCCATTGGGCCGCTTCATATCGATAATTTCATCGGCATTAATCCTGCGTGTCTCGCGTACCACGGCACACTCCTGAGTTATAATTCGTTTATTCTATTCCGTATAACTTCATTATAATCCATATCAGTATGTGTGCGCAATCTCAGCCGCTATGGAATCATAATCCTTCAACACTTCCAGGAACCTCTGCACAATGAAAAAATCAAACTGGGTGCCTGCCCCGTCCATTAGCTGCTTTTTTGCCTGTTCGATATCGAGTTTGGATCTGTAAAGCCGGTCGGACATCATTGCGTCAAATGCATCAGCCACCGCGATTATACGTGCCATAAAAGGTATATCCTCCCCTTTCAGCCTGTCAGGGTAGCCTTGGCCATCGACCCTTTCATGATGGCTTTTGACCAACGGAACAATATCCTTGAACATTGATACGGCTGAAAGTATGTGGGCTCCTTTAAGCGGATGCTTTTTTATCTCTTCGAACTCATCAGCGTTCAACTTATCGGATTTCAGCAGGATATCATCTGTTGTGCCTATCTTGCCCACATCATGGAATATCCCGCTTATCCTCAGCTTTTCGATCTCATCTTCATTGAGCCCTAACGCCATTCCTATCTTTGTCGAATAGTAAGCCACCCTGTCGGAATGTCCGCGGGTATATACATCCTTCGCATCAACGGCAAGCCTGAGGGCTTCTATTGTATCCAAATACCTGATCCTCAGCTGATCATATGTCCTGTTCAGTTCCTCATTCTTTATATTCACCATGGAGTGCAAAAACGCATTATTGATGGAAGAGGCCGCCTGACTGGCATAAATCTCAAGAAGCTTTAACCCTTCATCGATATTTGTGCCTTCGACATATATTACACCGATAGCCTGAAGATATTCATTGATGAATGGCAAGATTATTCCTTTAGGAAGCTTGACAGCCTGTTTCGATAAGCGGGCCTGACCTATGCTCTCCATCATTTCAGGGCTCAGCATCTCCATGAAATCGTCGATTTCCCTCTTGTAGCTTCCTATACCTCTGAATATGCTCCTCCGCTCGATCGTACTCAACCCTGTTATATCGTCTACAAGGATAAATGCATCTTCGCTGTTAACAAGCGGCATTATTTCCGTCAATATATCCTCAAGAATATTACCGATCGGCTGAAGCTGATAGATTCTCGGGACGGCCTGCAGTATCTTGTTCAATCCGTCCCTGAATTTCTTGATAGTGCGCATCTGAGATATCGACTTAATGCCGGATTCGACAAGGAGCATCAACTGGTCGAACCTGTCGCCCTTTTCGCAGTATCCTTGTATGTCAAGAGCCCTTATTGTTTCAAGCGGCGGAGCCAGATCCTTATGTCCTGTCAAAAGCAGTATGTATAAATCCGTATTGAACTTCCTTATCTCCTCTACGACTTTATCGCCATGTATCGGGCTCATAAGAAAGTCCAATATGAGCAGGTCGAACTGCCCATTTTTGATTGTTTCGATTGCCTCCAGCGGGTTCGTCATCCCAGTGAAATTATAGCCGCTTCTTCTCAATACCACTGAAAGCGTATCAATTATACCCTGATCATCATCAATTACAATAATATTATACTCTGTTTTGGTCTCGTTTGCTTTTTTTCTCATAAATCAGCACCCCCCTGATCAAGTAAATTGCTGCGAATCTTCAAGTAGATACAACTTCTGCACTTTTTGCAACCTCTGCCGCTTCTGTTTTTTCCGGATCACCTGCATCTTTCGTTTCATCTCTATCCGTTGCATTGTTCGTTTCACTAATTGATTCTTCTTCCGTATCTGTTTGCTGCATATCTTCTGGGGTAAGACCCTTATCCGCATCGTCTGCAATAACCGGCAAAGAGATATAGAATGTAGTTCCTGCCCCCTGAGTGGATTCAAACCACATATCTCCGCCAAACCGCCCTTTTATTGTGGAATATGACATGTACAGCCCTAAACCCGTACCGTTCTTACCTTTTGTTGTGACCATCTCGTGGAATATCCTGTGCTGAACAGCAGGATTGATCCCCTTTGCATAATCCCTTATGGAAAATACAATATTGCCTTCATCGTTTTTAATAATGCCAAAATCTATTTTACCGCTTTTTTCACGGTACGCCTGTATTGCATTCATGATAATATTGTCGAATATCTGCACAAGGCTGTTCAATTCCCCCTTGATAACAGTACTCGTGTCTATGCTGAAGTTGGTTTCAAGGATACAGTGATACTTCTTCAGCTCATGCTTCATAAGAATATTTATCCGTTTGACCAGTTCGTCGATGGTAAAATCTTCGGATGTAGACGAACTTAAACGCACTGCCTGACCTTTGACCGTTGAAATGATGTCCGACATATACCCGCAGTAGGGTTTCATTTTATTAAGCCATGTGAGCATTTCTTCTGCAATCTCTTTATGGTCTTTGCTGGTTACGGCAGGGTCGCCTATAGAATCCTTATATTCGGTTGCAAGGTCCCTCAATGCCTCTATAGCGCCCGATAAAGACATAATCGGCGTTTTGAGGTTATGGGCTATGCCGCCTATCAATTGACCGAGCGATGCAAGCCGTTCCTGTTCCATAATGATGATCTGGTTGTTCTTTATCGTTTCAAGGTCTTTTTTGCTTTGGGTTATATCCTTCAGCAGCACGATAGTGCCAAGAAAGCTTTCTTTGGAAATGATGGAAGTTATTTCGACTGTAAAATACTTATTGACTCCTGTTTCATGCATATGCCATTCAAATACCACCGGTTGCTTTTCTTTTCTGGCTTTTTGTATGTACCCGACGAACAAATCCTCCTTTAGCCCCTTGAACTTGTTATTTCTCAGTAATTCCCGCAAGTTGTCGTTCCTCTTGATGTTGACCAGCGGCATGAATGTATTCAAAAAAGTTCTGTTATAATCGATGATGTTCAACTCCTCATTGATTACCATATAGCTGTCGGAGATCCTGTCAACGACATTCTGCAATGCGACAGGTACGATATTCAGGAATTTGAATTTGAATATCGCAAGCATGTAAAACACTACCGCAAAAGAAAACGATATCGGAGTTGTATACGGGCTTACGAAAAGAATCTTCAGAGTTACAAGCACATTAATGCCGAAAGGTACGATACTGCCGATAAAAATCAAAATCGACTGTTTTGAAAAAAAGCCTGAATTCTTAATTGAGAAATAAAGCAAGTAATATAAGCCGACTAAAATGCAAATATATGAATATACGCTGTGGATAACGAAATAATTACCGAAAACAACTTCGCTGGTATTTGTTGAAAACACCTCATAAAATAAATGGTGCCAATCATTTGTCCAAAGTATAAGAGTTGATATTAATGGAACTGCAAATAACAATTTATACTTCCAATTGAATATTATTTTTGTACGCATGTATATAATGCCTGTTAATAACAACGTGACGGGGGTAAAGCATATTCCGATATATGAGATATTCTCAAAAATCATTACCAGATTACTGTTTACCCGCGAAACATATGACTCGATTATGAGAGTAAAACACCAAATAAACAAAAATCCAAGGGTACTTAAAAAAACATAATGGATCTGAGAACGGTTCTTATATCTTAGAATATAAAGAAATAAAACCAACAATAATGCTGCAGATACAAATAGCATATAAAACAAAATATCGTTACTGTTCATATAGCCTCATCACTTCTCAGTTCAAGGTGCCCCGAACTTATCATATTTTTTATTATCTTATTAATATAGTCATTATCCACAACCGGCCATTTGAAATTAGCTTGGCTAAGTATCCCCAGTGTCTCGTCGGGAGCATATAGGGCAGGGTCTATCTTGAATTTCTGCGAATCAATGCCGATCAAATCATTAATTATCCCGCTTAAAATGGTTTGCCTGCCGTTATCTCCGGCAATCTGGGCAATTAAATCAGTGAAAGCGGTTGTGTCGATACGCCGGACATTGAATCCGTTTGCATTTAACATATCAATCAATTCAGAAAAGCTGATGCAGTTGTTGTTATAAAGGTGGAAGACTCTTCCGCCTCTTAAGTTCAACAGCTGCACAATTGCTTTACTGCAATAATCAACCGGCGTCAGTTCAATTAATCTTTCAAGATATTCATCGGATATGGCCCCTATCTCAATAATTGATTTCAGCCTGTTATAAAATGCGTTTTCGTTCATATTCATCTGAAAACAGCCATCCGAATATCTCCCTGTCAGATTGCCCACTCTGGCCACCGATACGTCAATTCCTTTTTTAGCTGCTTCCATAACCAGTTTTTCAGCTTCATGCTTACTTCTGACATAATAATTATCAAATATGCCATTCACGACACTGATGGTTGAAATATGGCAAAGGGCGCTTTTGAATCGTTCAGCGAAGTCTATTATCTTTCCGGTTGCCTTAACGTTAATCTCCTCGAATTCGGAATAGTCGCCATAATGTTTAACAGTCGCGGCGGCATGTATTATCAGGTCCACCTTGTTTCCAAATTCGTTGTACATATCCCGCGAAAGCCCGAATCTGTCATATCGGAGATCGCCATCAACCGGGATTATCCTGGTTCCGATGAGTTTTCGAAAATCATTGTCAAAATAAAACCTTAGTGTTCCAATCAAACGGTCTTTGCTGTTTTTTCCTGATTTTGCCCTAACAAGGCAGTAAATATTTGCATCGGTATCCTTGATCAATTCATGCAGTATGTGAATGCCCAGGAATCCCGTCGCCCCAGTCAAAAGGATGTTCTTAGCAATAGATCCGGTTTGACTATTATCAGAAGCCTTTTTGGTTTTTATGAATTCGTTAAAACTCGGAGATACTGTCTTGTCTACATGTTCTTCTTCGTTTTCATTTATTTTATTGTCACATATCCTCGAGGCAATCTGCCTGAGAGTCTGATACTTGTAAAAATCCTGGATTGTTATTTTCATACCGCAAGCAAAAGCTTTCGTCACTGCCTTTATAACAGCAAAGGAATCACCTCCCAACTCAAAAAAGTTGTCGTATGCACCGATCTTTTCAACTTTCAATACATCAGACCAGATGCGTGCAAGTCTTTCTTCTATTGGCCCGGAAGGCGAATGAAATATGGATTTCTGAGTCTCGGCTGCTTCCTTTCGCTGTACAAGAACCTTTCTGTCGATTTTTCCATTCGGAGTAAGTGGCATTTTTTCTATTATCAATAATCTCGAAGGCACCATATATTCAGGTAGGGTTTTACTAAGATGAGCCCTCAGTTTTGCTAAGTCAAAGGTATCAGGATAATCAACTACTATATAAGCGTAAAGCCTCTTTTCGTCTGTTTCACTGGTTTTGCCTACAACAGCCGCTTCTTTGACAAAACCTGACTCGTATATCTTATTCTCAACTTCTCCCGGCTCAATCCTGAACCCTTTTATTTTCAACTGATTATCAATTCTGCCCAGGTGTTCGATGCACCCGTCCGGCAGCCATCTTGCAAGGTCGCCGGTTTTGTATACCTTATTGTTGGTTATGAAAGGATCAGGTACAAATCTCTCTTCCGTCAATTCGGTATTATTGAGGTAACCCCTTGCAAGTCCATCGCCGCCGATATATACTTCTCCGGTTACTCCGACAGGTACCGGATTCATATACTTGTCCAGAATATAAATTCGCTCGTTTATTATTGGTTTGCCGATATGTACTATATCTGCATTTGTAACTTCCCCTGCAACAGAATGGATTGTTGTTTCTGTCGGCGCATACATATTATAAATTCGTGCATCGGTTAATTCTTTTGTCCTTTTTAAGATTACAGGCGGCAGCGGTTCGCCGCCCATTACAATGCAAGAAACCTGCGCCAGCCAATCAAGGGAGTTGCCGTCATCAAGCAATAATTGCATTCTTGATGGCGTTGTCTGAATTAAATCTACCTTACTGTTAACAACTAATTCATTTAATGCTGATGGGATTCTTTGCTGTTCTTCATCCGCTATCACTATTTTGCTGCCGTTTGCTAAAGGAAGCAGAGACTCCAGAACAAAAAGATCAAATGAAATTGTCGTTATTGATACGACTGTCTTTATCCGGGAAAAATCTAATATTTGCGTCATGCCCCTGACGAAATTGACGACAGATTTATGCGTTATCATGACCCCTTTGGGATTTCCGGTCGAACCGGAAGTATACAATATGTAAATCAAATCCTCCGGCTTGTTGATATTCTCCGGATTTGAACCGTCTCCTGCATAGGAACCGGCAGAATCCACATCAACGACCTCTCCTTTGAAGGATATCCCGTCCTTCAAGCCTTTACGCGTTATAAGCGTTTTTACGCCGCTGTCGTTCAGCATATATTCTATCCGCTTTTCAGGGTAATCCGGATCGATGGGCAGATAAGCTCCTCCGGCCTTCAGGACGCCAAGAATCGCAACGAGTATTTCAGGTGATCTGTTCAGCATTACCGCTACAATATCGTCAGGCTTCAATCCGTTGCTGCGCAATTTATAAGCCAGCTTGTTTGATAATGAATTAAGCTCGGAATATGAAAGCCTTTTATCATGAAATTCAACCGCGCACGCATCCGGCGCCTTATGCGCCTGTTCTTCGAAAAGCCCAACAATTGTCGTGCCCGGCGGACAGGCTGCGTACGTTTCGTTGAAATCCACAATAATCCGGCGCCTTTCATCTCTGGAAAGCATGTCGATCTGGCTGAGCCTTAATGACGGATCACTGATGACGGCCTTAAGAATATTTGTAAAATGAACGCCTATTCTTTCGGCAGTTTGTTTCTTAAAAAGATCGGTACAATACTGCAGCGTAAAAGTGAAATCCCCGTCCCTCTCGATTGCATCAAGGGACAAATCAAATTTGGCGGGCATGTTTTTGACCTCGATAGGTGAAACAGCCAGATTGCCGATCTTAAAGGATTCGACGTCAGTCTTCTGCAGGATAAACATCATGTCAAAAAGCGGATTCCGACTCAAATCCCTTTTGAGCTTCAGTTTTGACACCAGCTCTTCAAAAGGATAATCCTGATTTTCAAATGCATTCAGGGTGTTTGATCTGACCTCTGCAAGAAATTCGTCAAATCTCTTGGAGCCGTCCGGCTTGTTTCTCATCGGCAGCGTATTCACAAACATGCCCACGACGCCCCCAAGATCCGTAAGTCCTCTGCCCGCTACAGGAGAACCGATAACAATATCTTCTTGTCCCGTATATTTTGAAATCAGAATATTAAATGCAGCCATCATGATCATGTAATTTGTGGCCCTGTTTTCGAGAGCAAGTTGTTTAAGATCCTTAGCAAATTCATGACCCAGATTGAAGGTTATGCTGCCGCCTTTGAAACTCTGTACGGGAGGTCTCGGGTAATCAGTCGGGAAATCGACTGCCGGCAATTCCTCGGAGAAAACATCAAGCCAGTATTTCTCCTGCTTTTTCAATAAATCTGTTTTAAAGTACTCCTCGCACCACACCGAATAATCCTTATATTGCAGGGACAGCCCGGGAAGTTCCTCACCCCGGTATAAAGCGTCGATTTCCTTCATCAGGATATCCGAAGATATCCCGTCGGATATTATATGGTGCATGTCTGCCAAAAACAGGTACTTATCCCCTGCAACCTTATAAACCCCTACTCTTAAGAGAGGCGCTTTCTCAAGGTCGAACGGCTTGATAAACCTCTCGATCACCTTATCTGTATCGATTTCCTGTATATCGCCGTATTCCATTTTGAATTCAACATCATCGCAAATCCTCTGCACTGGTACGCCGTCGATCAATCCAAAGGATGTCCTGAAGGAATCGTGGCGTTTGACGAGTACTTTGAATACATTCTCGAGGCGACCAATATCAAGATTACCGTCAATAAAAGCAGCCAAGGGCATGTTATACGACGTACCGGCATTTTCGATCTGGTTGAGAAGGAAAATCCTTTTCTGCGCTGAAGACACTGGGTAATACGGGCGTTCTCCGGCAGGTTCCAAAGGAACATACAAGCGTTTCTCAGCGTCTTTGACGCACCTTGAAAGCTCCCTAACAGTAGGATTATCATACATCTGCGTCAAAGGCAGTTCTATATCGAGTTCCTTTCTGATATGCGCAACTATGGAAATGAGACTCAGCGAATCCCCGCCGAGCTCGAAGAAGTTATCATTAGTGCCTACCCTGTCGATATGAAGCACATCCGCCCATATATTCGAAAACTTTTCTTCGGTTTCGCTCGAAGGCGCCTCATAATTATCAGACAAGTCATGTATGCTGTCCGGTTGGGGCAAACTGTTTCTGTCAATTTTGCCGCTGGGATTCAAAGGAATGTCATTCATTCTGACGAATGCGGCAGGTATCATATAGGCAGGCAGCGACTTTGACAAATAATCCCTTAATTCCTTGAACTGGATTTTTTTATCCGACACGATATATGCGCATAAATACTTCTTTCCGTATTTGTCTTCATTATCTACTACGACGACTTTTTTTACACCCTCATAACCAAGCAATTCATTTTCTATTTCGCCAAGCTCCACCCTTAAGCCCCTGATCTTTACCTGTTGATCCATCCTGCCGAGGAATTCGATATCACCTTCCGGGTACCATCTTCCAAGATCGCCTGTTTTATATATCCTTCCATTTTGAATAAAAGGATCGGGAAGAAACTTATCAAGATTGAGTTCGGGCCTGTTGATATAGCCTCTTGCAAGGCCGTTTCCGCCGATAAATATCTCGCCGGGCATGCCTATCGGCACCGGATTCAGATGCTTGTCCAGTATGTAAATCCGTGTATTTGATATCGGTTTGCCGATATTTATAGCATGAGATGACGTAAGCTCTTTGAAGGCTACGCCAACAGTAGTTTCGGCAGGTCCATAACCGTTATATATCAAAGCCTTGGTTACGCTCTTAAGCCTTGATAACAATTTGTCGGTAAAAACCTCGCCCCCGATGATAATCTTCTTAAGCCCTGAAAAATACCCGGCGCATTCATCATCGTCCAACAAGTGCTGAATTATTGACGGTGTGGCATGGATCACGTCCGCACGGTATTGATCCATCAATCTGCCCAATAATACGGGCAGCTTCCGCTGCTCTTCATCAGCCATAATGATTGTCATTCCATTGATAAGTGAAGGGAATATCTCAAATATAAAAATATCAAAAGACATTGTTGCTATCGACATTACTCTTTCTCCGGGGGCAAAACCGAAAAAATCAGTAACTGCCATTGAAAAATTAACTAACGATCTGTGTTCTATCATGGCCCCTTTTGGGGTACCGGTCGATCCGGATGTATACATGACGTAAGAAAGGTTATCCGAAGAGCATACCTCCGGAGGATTTTCAGTATTGGTGCAAGCCGTGTTGAAATCGATAACCTCAATCGGCTCATCCGATAAATCGATACGGCCGTTTGCGGCATCCTTGATAAGAAGTGCGGATGCTCCGCTGTCGCATAATATTATCCGTATCCTTTCATCAGGAAGTTCGGGGTCAATCGGCAGGTAAGCTCCTCCTGCCTTAAGAAGACACATAATAGCCGCCAGCAGATCCGGCGACCTGCTCAGCATCTCTCCTACGATATCATCGGGTTTTATACCTTTTTCCCTCAGCAGCCATGCTATCCGGTTGGCTTTTCTGTTCAATTCAACATAAGTCGTCTCATTATCCTTAAAAACCAATGCTACGTCATTAGGCGACTTTTCAACCCGTTGCTCAAACAGTCTGTGCACTGTTTTGTCCAGTGGGTAATCAGCGCGGGCATTATTAAAATCATATAATATACGATGCTTCTCTTCCATATCCATAAACTCTATTTCATAGAGTTTTTTGGATGGATGCGCCAATGCATCATGTATCAGATTCATAAGATGCCTGTGAATATATTCGATTTCCTTAGAATAGAACAGTTTTGAAAGGAAATCATAATCTACGATGAGGTTTCCCTCATCCTCCCTGTCATTGATATGAATATAAAGAGAATCAACCTGGTAACCGTTGAAATGCCATCTGCCTTCATATTTCAATTCAACATCTATCCTGTTGAGCTTGGCATTCTGATATGATATGAGGATATCGTAAAGGCTGTCGATATTCCCGAATTTCTCACGGATATCTTTCAGCAAAAGCTGATATGGATATTTCTGATGCTTGAGGACACGCAGCCAGTTACGGGATATATCTGTGGAAAACGTATTAAAATCGACATCATCGGCCACACCAATGCGTATTGGCACATTTGTGACAAACATACCCAACATGTTCTTTTCCCTGGCGTTGCACCTGTTCAAAACCGGAGTGCCCAGTACGATATCCTCCCTTTGCAAGACCCTGTTGAGGTAGATCGTAAGGGCTGCCGCAAAAACAGCAAATATGGTTGTTCCGGTTGACCGGCAGAAATTCCTTATCATCGCAGTCGTGGACGACGGTATGACGAACGTCTTTCTTTTGGCCGGCATGCTTGCGCGTTCGGACCGGTTTGCTTTCAGCGTCGTATACTCGGGAGCCGTCTTAAAAACTTCATTCCAATATAATTTGTCTTTTTGAAATCTCTCTGATTTCAGGTAATTTGCTTCACTTTCGATGCATTCCAGGTAAGAGGGGTTTTTCTCAGCTACAGGCAATGCATCCAGACCGGATTTTTCAATGTCATCCGGTACATTTGAAAAGCGGCAAAAATACCTGTAGTTCTCAACAATCTTGTTACCGATGATATATACGAACGACCATGCATCCGAGACTATATGATGGAGTTTTATAAACACTCCGCCTTCTTTATCCGACGCCTTGACAAGCGCGAAATAACTCAGGCTGGATTCGGTTAGTTTAAAAGGCTCCTGCGTCATCAACATATCCCACTCGTAAAGGCTGTCGTAGCCTTTCTGTGAAAAATCAACAAAATCCAGCTTTTGATATTGGTATGGTACGACATACTGCATAGGTATGCTGTCTATCTCACGGATCCTTATCCTGATTGCGTCGTTGAACTCAATTAACCTATTTACAGCTTTTTCCAGAATACAATAGTCAATAGACCCCTTAAGTTTAAGGGTTGCGGAAATTATGCCTATGCTCGTACCAGGGTATAACTTCTCTATGTACCACATCCCCTGTTGGGGATAAGACAAAGGATACAATTTTTCCTGCACTCTCGCAAAAATCTCCTCTTATGTATATTATTCAATCTTTTTAGACATACATTACCAAAATACATTATACTTTTTTCCGTAAGATATTGCAAGACAACGCTGAGATAATTTGTATATTTGATCACTTTTTATTGCAGGCATCCTTCAATCTGTCCATAATATCCTGGCTTACTTCCGTCTTGCCGGGAATCGTCAGTTTCTCCCTGATGCCGTCATTAAAGGCGTTGATGAACATCTTGACCCTGTCCATGTCAAAACCTCTTGCCAGCAGACTGACTACAGCCGGATAATTAAAATTGTATTGAGGCATCCAGATGGAATTTCTGATATTTAGGAACATTTTGTCGACTAATTCCGCTGCCGTCTGCGAATCCATGGTGGCATGCGACCAGACATATCCCTTGCCGTTGATTTTGTATTTTTCCCTTTCTTCCCATATAGGAGATATCACTGAACAATACCATACGTGAGGATGATAAAAAGTCGGCCGCGTCTCTTCTATAAATTCTACGGTTTCATTGAATGTTTCAAGCGTTTCTCCGATATACCCTGTAATGAAAGATGCTTCTGTAGGGATGCCGTATTTATTCAGCAAGGCAATTCCCTTTTTGTATTGATCGACCGTCACCGCCTTGTTCATATTTTGCAGTATCC